>DASRLI010000120.1:0-16099 GCA_035648535.1 Occallatibacter sp.
GATGCTCCCCGTCTTCGGCGAAGACATCGGCCGCAACGTATTCTTCGTTCCCATCAACGAACGACGCAAAGACTTGGAAGCAATTCCCTGGGTGGAGCATGCGACTGTAATGCGCCTGCTTCCGGATCAGATTCGCGTCAAAGTAGTCGAGCGGCAGCCAGTCGCATTTACGCGCCATGGACAGCAGATCGGCCTCGTCGACGTCAATGGAGTTTTGCTCGACATGCCAGCCTCTACCATGACCGAGCATCACTACTCGTTTCCCGTCGTGACCGGCATCGATCCCGGCGACAAGCCCGCTTCGCGCCAAGCGCGAATGGCAATGTATGGACGCTTGATGGCAGAGTTGGACGTCAACAATCAGCATTTTTCAGAACAAATTTCCGAGATAGATCTCACCGACCCCGAAGACGCCCGCGTATTGCTGCCCGCGCAGGGCACCGACATCCTGGCGCACTTCGGCGAAGATCATTTTCTTGAGCGCTACCAGCGCTACCAGGCTCACATCGCGGAGTGGCGGCAGCAGTATCCAAAGCTCGCTGCCGTGGATCTGCGCTACGACCGCCAGGTCGTTCTGGAGATGGCCTCAGGCGCAAGCGCAATGCAACCGACCGCGGAAGCTGACGGCGCCAAGCTATCCGGCACGGCACCAACTGCGCCCGCGAATGCCGCGCCCAGCAAGCCGTCCGTCAAGAGCGCGCCGGGCAAGGTCACGCCAAACAAGAACGCCAAGACAAAGTCCGGCGCAAAGTCTTCCAGCAATAGTTCCGCGAAAGCGAAGACAACAGCCGCAAAGAACAAAGCTGCACAGGATAAGAAGCGCGCGCAGGCCAAGTCCATCGCGCAGAACGCAAACAAGCAGAAGCCATCTCCCGCAACGCACCCGGCTGGGGCTGCAGGCCAGTGAGCGCGATGACCCAGAAGCAAGACAACCTGATCGTGGTGCTGGACATCGGAAGCGCGTGGACGCGCGTTCTGGCGGCAGACCTGATCGAAGGCGTCCCACGTTATCGCGGCCACGGTGTTGTGGAGTCAGCCGGTATGCGCAAGGGGCTTATCGGCGAACTGGCTCCAGCCGCAAGGGCGGTGCGCGCCGCCAACGAACAGGCCGAGCGTATCGCGCGCATCAACATCGACGAGTGCGTGGTGGGTGTCGGCGGGCCGCATATTCGCGGGCTTAACACCAATGGCGGATTCGAGCTTGGCAATCGGATGCGCGAAATTACGCGCGACGATGTGCGCACTGCAGTTGAGCGGGCGCGCGCCATCGCACTGCCCCCCGACCGCGAGATTCTGCACCTGCTCCCTCGTCAGTTCATCCTCGACGAGCAGCCCGGCATCTTCGATCCCGTAGGCATGGTAGGCGCGCGGCTCGAGGTGGATCTGCATATTGCCACCTGTGCAGGCAGCGCGGTGCAAAGCACAGTCACTTGCGCAAACCGCGCAGGCCTTGAGGTTTCCGAAGCGATCCTGGAGTCTATCGCCGCTGCCGAGGGCACGCTCTCGGCCGACGAGCGCGAGCTGGGCGTTTGCCTTATGGATATCGGCGCCCACTCCACCGACCTGGTTGTGTTCTTTGAAGGTGCTGTTGCGCATACGGCGTCGGTCCCTATCGGCGGCGCGCACTTCACTAACGATCTGGCCATCGGTCTGCAAATGCCCGTGGCCCAGGCCGAGGAACTCAAACGGCAGTATGGCAATGCCGTCGTAACGTCCGTGCCCCAGCTGGCGGAGATTGAAATCGCCAACCCCCAGCCGCAGATGCTGCGCCTCCGCCTGATCGCTGAGATCCTCGAGCCGCGCGCCCGCGAACTCATGTACTACGTGAAAGAAAGCCTTCGCCAGGGCGGAGTCGTTGAAGCCCTCGGAGCAGGATGCGTTCTCACTGGCGGCGGAGCCTTGCTGCCCGGTATGCTGGATGTAACTGAGAGCCAGTTGCGCGTTCCTGCACGAACCGGCATGCCCGTACGTTTATCTCACATGCCAGGCGAACTGGTTCACCCCGGTTTTGCCGCCGCCATCGGCATGCTCCTTTACGCTCACCGCACCCGCGTAACCCGTGCGGCTGAGAGCAACAGTATTCGCGCCAAACTGCGCGCCATTTTTGCAGCAAGCTATTAGTTGCTAACAGAAGCGATCCATGAACCAGGAGGCTCGAGCCCAGATGGAACAGCAGAGAAACGAAGCCGGAGAGATGCGCATTCAATATCACGACGAACCAGTGCGCGGCGCCCGCATCAAGGTAATCGGCGTGGGCGGCGGCGGAGGCAATGCCGTCAACCGCATGATCCAGGCACACATGGAAGGTGTCGAGTTTATCGCCGCCAACACCGATGTGCAGGCCCTCAAGCTTTCTCAGGCTCCGGTGAAACTGCAGCTCGGTGTCCGCCTCACACTCGGCCTGGGTGCCGGCGCTAATCCCGACGTAGGCCGTCGTGCCGCCCTCGAAGATTCTGAAAAAATTATCGAGGCCCTCGAAGGCGCGGACATGGTCTTCGTCACCGCCGGGCTCGGTGGCGGCACTGGCACAGGCGCAGCGCCGGTCATTGCCTCGCTGGCCAGCGAGATGGGCATTCTCACCGTTGCCGTCATTACCCGCCCCTTTGCCTTCGAAGGCAAGCGCCGCCTGCAACAGGCCGAGCGCGGCCTCAAAGAACTGCTCGAGAGCGTCGACACCATGATCGTCATTCCCAATGAGAAGCTGCTTGCCGTTGCCAAGGACGCCGGCTTCTTTGAGAGCTTCCGAATTGCCGACGACGTGCTGCGCCAGGGCGTGCAGGGAATCTCCGACATCATCACCATCCCCGGCATTATCAACCGCGATTTTGCCGACGTGAAAACCACCATGGCCGGCATGGGACACGCGGTGATGGGCACGGCGGTACGTTCGGGATCCAATCGCGCCATAGAAGCAGCTCAAGCGGCCATGGCGTCCCCGTTGCTTGAAGCAGGCGCCATCGACGGCGCGCGCGGAATCCTCATCAACATCACCGGCTCCAGCTCGCTCAAGCTCTCCGAGGTCAATGAGGCATCGTCACTCATTCAATCCTCCGCGCACGAGGACGCCAACATCATCTTCGGCGCCGTGCTCGACGAAAAGATGGGCGAAGAGGTCAAGATCACCGTCATCGCCACCGGATTCCGTGACCAGATGCCAGAACGCCGCGCACGCATGTTGAGCGTCGAGGAATCGCAAGTGGTCTCGGTCCCCCTGGTTTCAGTGCCATTGGAGGAGACGGCGAAGTGGCTGAGCGAGAAGGCCGCCACGCCCCTGACCCCGCCCAAGCCGCCCCGCTTCAAGAGCGAGGACGAAGATGACGAAGCGGATAAAGCCGTGGCAGACGCCGCATTCTTCTTCTCGTCAAGGCCGGCTGTAGCGACCACCGTCACCCTCGCGGCGGCGCCTGCCAACGAGGAAACTCAGGCTTACGTACAGTATGAAAGGGAGCAGGAAGAGTTGGCCATGCCCGCCAGACCACAATTCGAGGAATTAGCCGAGGAGCCTGTTTCCGGCCACCCGCGCAGGGACTACGCTGGGGAGCTTAATGAAGGCGTGAGCGTTCAGGCAAGACAGGACGAGCAAAGCACCCAGGCGGGGGCGTCGCTGTACGCGGAGGGTTGCGAGGAGCAACAGCGGGATCTGGATGTACCCGCGTTTATGCGCCGCTTGCAGTTCTAGGGGCACTTACAGCTTTCGTGGCATTTCAGATCTAAAGGCTTGGGCTGTATAGTGCAATATAGCTCTACTTAATGAACGGGCCACTGCAGGAACCGGGTGGAACTGTTGTCTTTTGTACATCACCTTTGGAATCAATAGATGGCTTCACGGTGATCTGTATCACTTGGACTGGCCAGAGCGTATGGCATAGTAACCCAAATTGGCGGCGATGGCCTTTCGGCTGCTCGCGGGTAGCCGATAGGCAAGTGGTAGGTCAGGCAAGATGTGCGCCGCCGGTGGGCAGACGTACAGCACGAAATCCATATTCAAGAGGACGTTTACCGGATGAAGCTGTCTTGCGTTTGCGCAGTTGGATTATTTCTTATAGGTACTGTCGCCGGATCGTCTGGGGCGTTGGCGTTGGACGCCCCGCACCCGCTGCGCCGCGCCAGAACCACACAGCCTCATCTTTCTGAGACCCATCGTGCCGGCAGCCATCACTCAACGGCCCGTTCCGCTCGTTCCTCAGCGAGTTCCACAAGGGCTCAGGGCTCCGCGATTCATTCCAGGGCGAAAGCCGCGCCTGCCAAGTTAACCGCAAGAGGTCAGGCGAGAGCCAGCGCGCGCCTGGTCGCTCTCCATTCTCGCCATCATCGTTACTTCGAGCGGTTCACTGCCAGTTCCTTTGCAAGCGCCGACCAGTTCTCCGGTGACATAACGGCCGGCGAAGACCCCATCGTCCGCCAGGCGGCCATTGACGCCCTGGGAGACATGAACGGCACAGCCGTTGTCATCGACCCGGCCAACGGGCGCATCCTGGCGATGGTCAATCAGAAGCTGGCTTTGTCACCGGGCGCCGAGCCCTGCTCCACCATCAAGCTCACAGTCGCCATGGCTGCTCTCTCCGAGGGCCTGGTCACGCGCGATACCCCGGTGCAACTCGCCGGCTTCCGCATGAACATGACCCAGGCGCTGGCCAAGAGCAACAACCTCTACTTCGAGGAATTGGGCCGCGAACTTGGCTTTGAGCGCGTTCGCCACTACGCCACCGAGTTCGGCCTGGGCGAACTGGCCGGTTACAACATCGCTGGCGAACAACTTGGCCAATATCCTGACAAGGAACTGCCCGCCTCAGAGGGCGGCGTAGCCCGCATGTGCAGTTTCGGCCAGGGCGTATCTCTCACCCCGCTGCAACTGGGAGCCTTTGTAGCCGCCATCGCGAACGGCGGAACGCTTTACTACCTGCAACATCCCACCACCCCGGACGAAGCCGCAAGAATGGAACCAAAGGTTAAGCGGACCCTCGACATCGCCAGGTACGTTCCAGAAATGCAGGACGGCATGGCCGGCGCGGTCCAGTACGGAACCGCCCGCCGCCTCCGTGCCAACTTTACCGAACTGCCCGTCTTTGGCAAGACCGGGACCTGCTCCGATAACGGCACCCGTTTCGGCTGGTTCGCGTCCTACTCCGACACTCCTCAGGGAAGCCTGGTTACGGTGTTCTTCCTCGAGGGCGGCCGCCCCACCTTTGGCCCCCGCGCAGCGGAGCTTACCGGCGAGTTCTACAAGAATCTCTGGAATCACGACTACTTTGCGCAGAAGGACTCCAATGTAGCCAGGGTTGCCACTCCGGCCACGTCCGTGCAGGGTGCCGCACAGTAGCTGTTGCCCGGCTTCATCCTTATTTCCATCGAGAAGCCGCCCACGGGCGGTTTTTTCGTGCTCAATTTCAGCCCGGTTTCAATTGCTGAAACGAATTCCCGTCTCAATCATCCGATACACTGAGACTCCCCGGTTTCCAGCTCGCCCTTGGCAGGCAAGCCAGCATGGGTGGTCGGATTCCTCGCAAGCGACTACAGGTACTTCCCCATGGCGTTACCGATACACATTCTGCTCACGTACGGCTACCTGCTGCTCTTTGCCGCGGTTCTGGTGGAGCAGTTCGGTATCCCGTTGCCTGCCACGCCTGTGCTGCTGGCTGCCGGGGCGCTTTCGGCTGAAGGCCAAATCAGCTTTTCCCTTGCCCTGCTGGCCGGCGTCGCTGCGGCGCTCGCCGCTGACAGCGCCTGGTTCCTCATCGGCCGCCGCTATGGCCACCACGTGCTCCGCATCTTGTGCAAGCTCTCACTCGAGCCCACCACTTGCGTCCGCAAGACACAAGACTCCTTCGGTCGCCGCCGCGGTGTCACCCTCATGATCGCCAAGTTCGTTCCCGGACTAGCTACGCTTGCTCCGCCGGTGGCCGGCGAAAACGGCATGGGCTACGGCTCGTTTCTGTTTTTCGACGGCATTGGCGCCGCGCTCTGGGTGGGCGCGCTGCTGGTTGCCGGACGCTTCTTTGGCGACCTGCTCAAGCGCGACACCAGCCTGCTGGATTGGGCCGGCCGCTTCTCCGGCGCTTTGCTCCTGCTGGGCATCATCATCTTCCTTGTGGGCCGCGTCCTCCGGCGCCGCATGATTCTCAAAGAACTGGCGGCGTCGCGCCTCGAGCCCGAGGAACTCAAGCGCCAGCTCGATGCCGGCGAAGCGGTCTTCATTGTCGACCTCCGTCACCCGCTGGAAATCCTGCCCGACCCCTTCACGCTTCCTGGCGCACTTCATTTTTCGCCCGAGGTGCTGACCTCGCGTCACCTTGAGATTCCGCGCGACCGCGACATCGTGCTCTTCTGCACCTGCCCCAGCGAGGCCACTGCCGCGAAGACCGCCATGGCCCTGCACAAGCTGGGCATCGAGCGCGTCCGCCCCCTGCGCGGCGGCTACGACGAGTGGAAACGCCTTGGCTTCCCGCTGGACGCTGTCTCCGCCCCCGGATTTGTCCGCGCGGCCGGAGCGACAGCCTAAGCTCGAGCTCACCCAAACCAGGAACCGGGTGCCCCCCTCTCGCCACGGTTTCATTTTTTTGGTTAGAGTCGGATCCAACAAATCCCAGCCAACCCACGATTGTGCCCCATAAAGCTATAAGCTAGAAAGTTGAGTGCGGCTTTCGCCGCACGGGAGCACGCCCTTGGCCTACGACGATCTGCGCGACTGGATAAAAACCCTCGAAAAACACGGCGAACTGAAGCGCATCCGCGAAGAAGTCTCACCGGAACTGGAAATCACGGAGATCACCGACCGCATCTCCAAAATTGGATCGGGACCGCGTGCCGGTGCGCAGGGAAGTGCGGCATCTCCTCAGTACGCCCCCGGCGGACCGGCCCTTCTCTTTGAAAACGTCAAAGGGCATCCCGGACACAAGGTCTTCATTAACCAGTTCGGCAGCGAGCGGCGCATGGCTCTCGCTCTCGGAGTAGACAATCTGGAGGAGATCGCCGACCGCATCAAAGGCCTGATGAATGTGAAGGCTCCAGAGGGGTTTCTCGACAAGCTGAAGATGCTGCCGCAACTGGGCGCGCTCACCAGCGCCTTCCCCAAAACTGTCAGCGCAAAAGACGCCCCCTGCAAGGAAGTCATCCTCAAAGAAAATTTCGACCTCAATGCATTTCCCATTCTCAAGTGCTGGCCTTACGACGGAGGCCGGTTCATCACGTTGCCCTGTGTCCACACCCGCGACCCGCGCACCGGCAAACGCAACATCGGCATGTACCGCATGCAGGTCTACGACGGCCAAACCACCGGCATGCACTGGCAACGCCAAAAGGTTGCTGCCGAACACTATCGCAACGCGATGCGCGAAGCCGCTACAGCCTCCGCCGATGCTGATCCCAGCACCGCCCGAGTAGCCGCCATGGCCGAGTCGGCTGGTGGTGCAGTGTCCATTCCCAACGGCCCCATCGGCGGCCTGCCCCAGGTGGCTATGGGCAACTTGAAGGGCTCGCGCCTCGAAGTTGCCGTCGCCATCGGCACCGATCCAGCCACCACCTTTTCCGCCATCGTGCCCGCACCACCCGAGGTTGAAGAATTCCTGATTGCCGGTTTTCTGCGCGGCAAGCCTGTTGAAATCGTCAAATGCGAAACCGTCGATCTTGAAGTCCCCGCCAACGCGGAAATCATCCTCGAAGGATACGTGGAGCTTGGCGAACTGCGCAGCGAAGGCCCTTTCGGCGATCACACAGGCTTCTACACCCTCACCGACGACTACCCGGTCTTCCACCTCACCTGCATCACCCATCGCAAGGACCCCATTTACGCCGCGACCATCGTCGGCAAGCCGCCCATGGAAGACGCATGGATGGGCAAGGCCGTCGAGCGCATCTTTCTGCCTGCGATGAAGATGACCATCCCCGAAATCGTTGATATTCATCTCCCCGTCGAGGCGGTCTTTCACAACCTGATGCTGGTTTCGATCAAGAAGAGTTATCCCGGCCACGCCCGCAAGGTGATGAACGCCATCTGGTCTCTCGGTCAGGCCATGTTTACCAAGTGCATTGTCGTTGTGGATGAGGACTGCGATGTGCAGAACGTGGGCGAAGTCGTGCTACGCGTCGCCAACAACATCGATCCCGAACGCGACATTCAATTCACGCTGGGACCTGTTGACACGCTCGATCATTCATCGCGCCTGCCAAACTACGGATCCAAGATGGGGATCGACGCGACTCGCAAATGGAAGGCCGAAGGCTTCGACCGCCCATGGCCTGCGATGATCGAGATGGACCGTGCAACCAAAGCCAAAGTCGACGCACTATGGGCCAAGCTCGGCCTGTAGCCACGGACTTCGGATGCATCAGGCCCGGGGTCCCAACGGACGGGTCTTTGTACGTCGGGTGCAGATCGAAATATTGAGTCCTGGAATGCAACAGCTGTTGTCGCACAGTCTGCTATACCTAGACTCATGCGTTGTGTCGTTGTCCGGCGGAGTCTTTGTTTAATCGCAGTCGTACTTGCCGCCGCATCGTCTCTCTTTGCCCAGCAGGCTCCCGCCGATTTCCACTGGATTGACTTCCACTCTCCCAAGGATCAGGACACAGTCGTCTGGGTCACGCGTTCGCTCGCTGTTGAGGATTGGAGCGCGATTCGCGAGATTGCTGTCGAGTATGATGCGGCGCTGGTTGTCACCACCAAACGCGCCACCCCGCAGTCGGCTGCCGACGCTGACGCCTTCTCCGTCTGGAGCGCATCGCTCACCAATCACAGCATTACGCCCCTGATCAAAGGAGTCAATATGCGCTGGCTCGACTGGATGCGCTTTGCCGATGGTGCGCCCGAGGAGTTGGCAATTCTCTACGACAACTGCCGCGACTGCGCCGCAAATACGTACTTCACCGCCTTTTACTACGACGTACGGCAGCACGGTTGGTCCGCTCGTTGGACTCACGGCGGCCAGGGTGTGCCACTGTGGAGCGCCAATACGCCGCCTGGCGTCGAATGGACGCAAGTCTACGCGGGCATTGCAGAGCCCAACGGGCGCAAACTCGTTGCCACCTGGAGCCACTTCGACTACGACAACAAGAAGAAGGCACCCGATGACATCGTCTTCCGCTACGACCTTGACCCCTTCAGCGGTCTGGAGCGGACCATGCAACTGCTGGGCAAGGATGCCGACGACATGGAACTTCGCCTATGCCGCGCCCAGGATGCAGTCACGGACTTGCAGCGCGGACAGGATTCGCAGCTCTGCCAGAGACTGGTCAAGCCGGTTCAGGAGCGCAGACCCGTCACCACACCCCCGGCCAACAACCATGGCCAGTCCTCCCCGCACCGGCCATTAGCTCCAAGCCGGTGACGGTCAATATTGGGCAGTCATGCTTCCCACACCTCTCCTAGCATCCAAGCTGTATGAAGAGGTGAAATGAGCCATTTTTTCAGTCTTAGAAAACTTTCCCTACTTTCGTTGGCAATAGTCCTTTCGGCCGTCGGATGCCATGCGAAATCAAACCAGGTCTCCGCGAATTCAAACCAGGCAGGCGCGCTGGACCAGGGCGGCGACCCGGCGGCGGTCAACCTGGCGCCCGATTTAAACGACTCAGCGCAATATGCATCCCCTGCTCCTCCGAGCTATCAGCAGAGCCCGCCTCCGCAGGACCAGGGCTATGGCTCTTACCAGGCGCCCGACCAGGGTTCAGGTGATCCGGGTTACGGCGAACAGCCGTATGCCTACGCTCCTGAGCCGCCTCCGCCCTTGCCCAACTACGAACAGCCATACTCTCCCGGCGACGACTATATCTGGACACCCGGCTACTGGGCCTGGTCGCCCCAGGGCTATTACTGGGTGCCCGGCGCCTGGGTTGAGGCTCCCTATGAGGGCGCGCTTTGGACGCCCGGCTACTGGGGCTTCTATCACAACCGCTACGGCTTTTACCGCGGCTACTGGGGCAGGCACGTCGGCTACTATGGCGGCATCGACTACGGTTTTGGGTATATAGGCTTTGGCTACGAAGGCGGTTATTGGGGGGGTGGCCACTTCAACTACAACCGCTCGGTCAATAACATCAACACGTCCTACTCGCACAACGTCTACGAGCGTTCAGTTGGTGGAAACAACAGGGGCGGCGCCCGCGTAAGCTTCAACGGCGGAGCAGGTGGTGTTCAAATGCGTGCCAGACCCGCGGAACTGTCTGCTCTGCGCGAGCCTCACTCTGCACCCATGAGTACGCAGGTACAGAACGAACGATCTGCCAGCACAAACAGGGCTCAGTTTGCCAACGTCAATCACGGCCGTCCGGCCAGTGTTGCAGCTAACCAGCCTCTGGCGGCCGATCGTAACATGAGGGCCCCGGCGGCATCGCCGATGCGCAATCAGCAGATTCCGCAACAGCAGCAACGTCAGGCAGATCAACAACAGCGCCAGGGATATCCGCAACAGCAACAACAGCGCCAGGCATATCCTCAGCAGCAGCAACGTCAGGCGTCACCGCAAGAACAGCAGCGTCAGGGATTTCCGCAACAGCAACAACAGCGTCAGGCGGCCCCGCAACAGCAAGAGCGCCAGGCGGTTCAGCAGCAACAGCTACAGCAACAACAACAACGTCAACAGCAGCAACAGCAACAGCAACAGCGTCAGGCGGCCCCACAACAGCAAGAGCGCCAGGCGGTTCAGCAACAACAGCTACAGCAACAGCAGCAACGTCAACAACAGCAGCAACAACAGCAGCAGCGCCAGGCTGTTCAGCAACAGCAACAGCGGCAAGCGCCTCCGCAGCAGCAGCAACGCCAAGCGCCTCCACAACAGCAACAGCGCCAGGCTGCTCCGCCGCCGCAGCAGCAGCAGCAACAGCGGCAAGCTCCTCAGCAGAAACATGAGGAGCATCCGAAGATGTAGGATCCCGCTGGTATCCGCAAGAGATTTTGCGGATACCAGCGAAGTGGGTGCGCTCCTGTTACCGCGCCGTCAAAACCCGGACCGCCGCCAGGTCGTGCACCCAGCGGGCCGGACGTTCATCCCCCATATCGTTGCTCTCGGTCTGGCACGCGCCCTGGCCCATACCGGTGCCTTCCACTTGGCCCTGCGGCGTCGATTGCGGCTGATTCTGCGCGTCCGCCGTTCCTAAACCCAACCCCAGCACCAAAACGGCCCAAACCCGTATCCGAACGGTGAACGTCGTCCGCGTTCCATCGTATACTGGGCTCATGTCGATCGTGCGCAACGTCGCCGGCATCGTGAAGGGTATGAGCATCACCTTTGGGGAGATGCTGGAACCCTCGCAGGTGGAAAACTACCCTGACGGTCCCGGCCCCCTGCGCGGAGCGGTCCTCGAGCAACGCTACCGTGGCGCTCACGTGCTGCAGCGCGACGAGAACGGCTTGGAGAAGTGCGTAGCCTGCTTTTTGTGTGCGGCGGCCTGCCCAGCCAACTGCATTTACATCGAGGCCGACGAAAACACCGAGGAAGTCCGTATCTCCTCCTCCGAGCGCTACGCCAAGGTCTACAACATCGACTACAACCGCTGCATCTTCTGTGGCTACTGCGTTGAAGCATGCCCAACCGACGCCATCACCCACGGCCACGGCTTCGAGCTTGCCACCTTGAACGCAACCAACCTCGTCATGCGCAAGGAAGACATGCTGCTGCCTGTCGAGGCACTGACCACGACAAAGTAGCGGCTTGAGTCAGGATCGAGGCTTATTCAGCTTAAGTATCTTGGGGATTCGCACGACTATATAAAGTTTGCATTGTTGCCTCTCCTCGCGAAGGCGGTCAAGGAGGCATTGCAACTATTCGCGGACCAAAGCCCCATCTTCAAGAAAGGTAAGGGGAGAGTCGAGACGATTGCTTAAGCCGCATATACCGCTTTGGTCGCCGGGAGAACCTTCAACCGTGCGCGCATCCCGAGTCTGTCGGAGTAGCGAAGCAGCTTTTCAATGCTTACCTGAGTGATTCTGCCCCGCAACAAATTGCTGACTGCCGGCTGGTGCTCGTCGAGGATGTCCACCAGTTGGCGTTGCGTGTACTTTCTTCTTTCGATCTCATTGCGGATGGCATCGAGCAGGTCGGCCTTGACCTTGAGCGCTGTTGCCTCGGAACGCGTCAGTCCGAGGTCGTCCAACACGTCGCCGCGCGTCACGTGATTCACTACGCTAGTCTTTCTGGCCATCGCCTTCCTCCTTCGCTGTCCTCAGTTGCGCAAGAACCGATCTCAAACGCGACTTTGCAATCTCAAGGTCACGGCGGTCTGTTTTGCGGCTGCTCTTTTCAAATGCGTGCAGAACATAGAACGCATCGTCGATTCGCGTCAGGTAAATCAGCCGGTACCAGTTTCGGTCGTTGGCGGTCTTCAGTTCCCAAACGCCTTTGCCGATCGATTCCATTCGGCGCGCATCGCAATCCGAGAGCAGGCCTTTCTGCAGTCTTCGCAGGGAATATCCGAGCACACTCTTGACCTCCAGTGGAAAGGCGCTCAGGACCTCTTTTGCATCGCCCACCCAGCGGATTTGCGCGTACTCTTTCACTTTCAAACTATATCATATTTCATATAATTTCCGGAAGGCGCGCTACTCCGCTCCCAGCAGCAGCCCCCGCGAGCGCAACTCCGTCAGCACCCGCTCCACCTTCCAGTCAAGTGCCCCGGTTCCGTCCACTTGCAGATCGGCGTTCACCGCGGACGGCCGCACATACGCAATGCTCGAAGGCCGCACCGTTGCCTCGTATTGCCGCCGCACCGACTCGGGTGTGCGCCCGCGCTGCTCAATGTCGCGCTTCAGCCGCCGTTCGAAACAAAGCTCATCCGGCGTATCGACATAGACGCGCAGATTGTAAAGCGGCAACAGATCAGGGTAGTAGAGAGCAAAAAGCCCCTCCACAACCAGAAACGCTCCTGCCGTGACCCGCTCCGTGCGCCCCAGCACGCGGGTGTGCGTCGAGAAGTCGTAGATTGGCCGCTCAATTGTTTCGCCCCTTGCCAAAGCCGCCACGTGTGCAGCCAGCATTGGGCTCTCAATCATCGCCGGATCGTCGAAATTCTGCAGGATGCGCTCGCTGTACGACATGTGGCCCAGGTCGCGGTAGTAGTTGTCGAGATGGAAGTGAATCCCACCCAGCGCGTGCGCCAGTTCAGCCGCCAAGGTAGTTTTACCCGAACCCGAGCAACCGGCAATGCCCAGCACCACGGGCGGAAAAGGCAGTCGCGGCGTCTCCGCACCTGTTTCGTTTCCGGTTTCGTTGTCCCTCTCGCTCACAGTTCCGGTTCCAATACTGCTGCGATTTTGGGCGCCAGCCTCTCCAGCAGTCCCGCCAGCCGCCGTTCCACCTGACGACCCGTCTCTGAAACCTCTTCGTGGCTCAGGGGTGTTGCACCCAGCCCGGCCGCCAGATTTGTTACGCACGAAATGCCCAGCACTTCAATTCCCATATGCCGCGCCACAATCGTCTCCGGCACCGTGGACATGCCCACCAGCGTGGCCCCCAGCGCGCGAAAGGCGCGAATCTCCGCTGGCGTCTCGAAGCTCGGCCCCGGAGTCGCAAGATAGACTCCTTCGTCCAGCGCAAATCCCTCTTCCGTCGCGGCCACCTTCGCCAGCGCTCGCAGCCGAATGCTGTAGGCCTCGGTCATGTCAAAGAAGCGCAGACCCGCGCCCTTGCGCATTGCGAAGCGTGCCTCGTTTGGCCCCGTCAGTGGGTTCCAGCCCATCTGGTTGATGTGGTCGGCCAGCACCAGAAGTTGACCAACGCGGTAGCCCTGCTGAATGCCGCCCGCGGCATTGGTCAACACTACGGCTCGCACCCCAAGCGTTCCCAGCACACGCATGGGGAAGGTCACCTGCTGCGGTGTGTAGCCCTCGTAAGAGTGCACGCGGCCTTGCATCACAACAACCGGCACACCGCCGAGCAGCCCGGCAACAATTCGTCCCGAGTGCCCCTCGACGGTCGATTGCGGAAAGTGCGGAATCTCCCCGTAGGGAACAAAGATGGGCTTGGCAACAGCATCGGCCACCGCGCCTAGTCCGGAGCCCAGGACGATGCCGGCACGAGGCGACAACGAGCCCAATCGGCCGCGAAGGAACTCTGCTGCTTCAGTCACTTGTTCGTAGTAAGTCATATCGAATCCTGACGGTGCGCTTTCGACATTCTACAGGCGCAGCCGTTACAGCGGTTTCGATTCTGCTCTTCCAAGGAACATCCCTTCGCCAAGGTTGTTCGTTATGCGGCCTTGGGTTCGATGGGGACAAGCTCGTAGCCCAGTTGCTTGGCTTGCCGCTTGATTTTTGCTTCCAACCTTTTCTCTCTTTGGCTGTCTCTGGTGGCCCAGATGGTTTCGTCGTATTCGACTTGGTTCTTGACCATGGAGTAAAAGATCAGAGCGATTTTGTGGGCGGTGGCCATGGTGGCAGCTTTGGGACCTAACTTGGCTTTCATTCGGCGCAGGTAGTTGCCGAGCGGCGTAGGGCTGTGGTGGAGGGAAAAAGCTGCCAAGCGGAATAAATGGCCAGCCCGGTTTTTGATTCTGCGCGCTCCCCGCCATAGCACTGTTCCGCCGCTGATGTCGTTGTCCGGACAGAGTGCCAGCCATGAGACAAAGTGCGCTGCGGTAGGCCACCTCGACATGTCACGGCCAACCTCACTGAAGAGTGGCAAAGCGTTTTCATCCAACCCCGGAATCTGAGTCACATCCACGCCGAACAGTTTGTAAGTTTCCGTACGGAGATCGAACTCCGGATGGGGATGCCCGTTCTTCTTTCTCTTTTTGCGCCCGTTTCGATTTCGTTTCCGGTCGGGTGGTAACGGTCTTTCAGCAGGGTCGGTGCGGGGTTCGAACCGTTGCAGCATCTTCTCGATTTCCAGATCGCAGCTCGCGATCTGTTGCTGATAGATGCGATATAGATCTCGCGACTGACCCAAGGTAAACAGATGCTCGGATCGCCAGTTGCCTTGCAGCGATTTTTGAATGGTTTCGGTGTCGACCTTCATGCGTGGATCGCGCAATCGGGCGAGTTCCGCGCCGTTCCGCTGGCCAGTCAGGATGGCGTCCACAATAGCCATGCCAGTCACCCCTGTAATGTCGCTGATGACATGGTGGATCTGCAGGTTCATTTGCGTCAGAGCCTTGTGCATGTGCTGCACGTGTTGACTGGCCGCCATGACCAATTCGCTACGGTGACGCAGCACGGTCCGCACGGCGCAGATGTCTTGCTCCGGCCGAAATGCGGACCGAAGTAATCCCACCGAGTGCAGAAATTGCAACCATTGGCACTCGTGCCAGTCGGTGCGCCGTCCGGGGACATTCTTCATGTGGCGGGCATTCACTAAGCAAGGGTGGATGCCTCGTTGTTCAAGGATTTCGAACAGTGGAATCCAATACACCCCGGTGGATTCCATCGCAACTGTAGTTACCCCGCACTGAACAAGCCAATCGGTTAAGCGCTGCAGATCTTCGGTAAAAGTTGCGAAAACCCGCACCGGCTTCGCGTCCCGGCCTGGAGGTACGGCCACAAACATTTCTCGTGCGCCAACATCGATACCGGCTGCATTCGGTTCCAACACCGGCCGGTCTTCCAGACACATTCCCTTGTTTCGTCTCCTTGGCTTGGTCTTTGCTCCTCGTGGCTGCTGAACATCGTCCCTTGTCGTTTTCATTGGCTGCTCGCTCTCTGAGTCGCAAGCAACGGCCAAGCTGCGCAATCGAAGATACTCTTCCAAACGGAATCAGTTGGGTTGCCTCAACTGTTAACCACTGCTCTGCGCACGGAACCTGGAACCACGCTGATAATCGGCGTTTTAAAACACGCCACTGTAAGGACGGCCTACTTCCGTCGCTGCGGCTCTCTCTCAGGATCCATAAATCGCTTGGCTCAACTCAAGTTCCTTTCCGCTTTGCCCCGGCCCAACCGCCCGGGCCGAGGCTGATAAGAAACAAGCCCTCGATTAAGCCGCCAGCGGGGTGATCTGAACATCGAATCCGAGGTTCTGTAGACGGTTTACGAGTGGCAGAACGTGCTTGCCTTTGGCTCGGTTGTCGAAGTGGTCGGCTCCGAGATCCTGGTAGAGTGTGCCGTCTTTGAGCATGTGGTAGGCGGCGGTGAGCATGGAGGCGGCGACGGCGCCGATGGCCTTCTTGGCTCCACGCC
>DASRLI010000121.1:0-22364 GCA_035648535.1 Occallatibacter sp.
GATGTGCGTCGCGCCTTCAGCCGAAAGCCAATCGGACAAAGCCATCAGTTCCTGGGTTGTCGTCTTGAAGGTCTTGACTCCGGTCGTTACCTTGCCGTCCACCATGTGACGAACACAGGCCACCACCGAGTCCTTATGTACATCCAGACCGGCGCAATGCGCATGCAAAACTTCCATCGCTCATCCTCCTGCGCCCCCGGCGTGGAACCCCGTTGAAGGAAATCTGACAAGCGTGCTCCGGGGCTAAGACGCAGCCCGTGGCACAATCCGGGGTGCTCAAGGGTTCCGGGTCCGACTTTACAACGGGCTCACGCGCACCAAAGCAATGAACGACCTCTGTGCCGATGACGCAACAACACTCTACTACAGCAACGACACCCGTTTCATCCCCCGTGGGTCGGCAACGCCGGTGGGAGACTTTACAGAAACGTAGACTCCAAGTGGCATTTTCCTCAAGAAAATGCCACCTCGCATGATCTTCAGATGGCAACACGTGAATCGAAACCGCTCTATGCTCCCAGTTCGGCGAGAATCTGCTCCACCGCCAAAGCGGCATGCTTCTCCCCTTCAGCAGAAAGGCTCATCCGGATCGGCTGGTGGGGATCGATGGTGATGGCGTAGAGAATAATCTCGTGCGTGCCACCCTGGATATAGAACATGTCAAGCAGGTCTTTCATGCCGACATCGTGCGCGGTGAGTGTGGGTGGGTAATCACGCGAGAAGCGCGGCGTAGTGCGGCTGACCGTGCCGATAGGATTGCCGTCGGACGCTGCATCAACAAGGACGATGCGGTCCGCGTTCTCCAGCGGCTCCAGCAGAGTGAAGCCGCCGGTGCCACCATCCAGGCACTCCACACCTGCCGGCAGTGTGTGTTGTTCCAGTTCTCTTACAACATAAACGCCGATGCCTTCATCGCCCATGAGGACGTTGCCCAGGCCAAGCACCAGCGTCTTTACCGGTTCATTTGTCACTCTTCTCCCGGTCAAACTTCCATCCACCTACGATCGAAGAGATTGTGCCCCGGCCCTCAATGTAGTCGTGATAGAAGGAAAGGTAAACGTGCACGATGATAAATGCAACAAAGAACCACAGGAACAGATGGTGCCAGTAGCGCACGTTGAATTCCCCGCCCATCAGCGGCACGATCCAGGTGAACATGCGTGGAAGCCACGAATTGCTCATGCTTGAATAGAGCGCGAAGCCCGTAACGGACTGGGCGACAAACGCGAGGAATGTCAGAAAGTAGATAAACGCTGCCAGCGAGTTGTGCCCGGTGGAGATTTCGCCGTGCATCTTCGTCTGCAAAACATCAGTCTTGATGACGTCGACAATCTCTTTCTGCTGCTTCTTCGTAATCGGGAAGAAATTATTCCACCTGGCGTATTTGTTCCCGACAAAGCCCCAGTAGATGCGGGCCGCGAAGTTAAAGACGTAGATGAACGCGGCCAGAAAGTGCAGAAAGCGCACCCATCCGAACCAGTACTGCTGATAAGCCTCGGCCGCGTAGAAAGCGCGCAACGGAGCCCCGATCAGGTAGCCGGTAATGCAGAGGACCACGAGGGTCACCGCGTTGATCCAGTGGTAGACGCGTACCGGCAGTTCCCATACGTAAATCCGCCGGTACTCCACAGGATGAGTAACCTGGTCCGAAAAGCCATTGCCTGTGACTGTGCTAGGAGTGCTCATGGGCCTCACTCGAAGGAAACCTGGTGAAGGTGTTTGCCCTGCGGATCGTACAAGTGCACGGCGCAGGCCAGACACGGGTCAAAGGAATGAATGGTCCGGATGATTTCGACCGGCTGCTCGAGGCTCGCCACCGGCGTACCAATCAGCGCCTGCTCAAACGATGAACGCTGCTGTTTGGCGTCGCGCGGAGAGCCGTTCCAAGTGGTCGGCACCACAAGTTGATAGTTCTCGATGGCGCCGTTCTTGATCTTGATCCAGTGCGCCAGCGCGCCGCGAGGAGCCTCAGTGAGACCAACGCCTTCCGCCTCGGCCGGCCAACTCTTCGGTTCCCACTTCTCGCCGTTGAAGGTGGAGACTTCGTTGATCTTCACCTGTTGCATCAAGTCGCCGAAGAACTCCTTGAGCCAGATCATCGCCAGTGCTGCATCCAAGCCGCGAGCCGCGGTCCGGCCCAGCGTGGAGAACAGCGCGGCAACAGGCACGTTGAGTTTGCCCAGTGTGTCCTTCACTAGTTCCTGCACGTCGGTGCGCCCTGAGGCGTAAGCCACAATCAGCCTCGACAGCGGGCCCACTTCCATCGCTTGATCTTTCCAGCGCGGCGTCTTCAGGAACGAATACTTCTGGTGTCCCTCCAGCGTCTCAAACGGCGGCTTCGGTCCCGTGTAATTCAACTTCGTTTCGCCCGCCCACGGATGGATGCCGACGCTGTCTCCGCCTTCGTAGCTATACCAGGAGCTTGCAATGTACTCCTTGATCTCCTGCGAGTCGGTAGCGTTCACTGGATGTACCGTGCTGAGGTCGCGATTAAGCACCACACCGCGCGGATACTTGAACGACTCTGTCTGGCTATAACCCTTGGTCGGAAATTCACCGTAGCTCATGTAGTTGCTCAGCCCGCCGCCCCACTGCGCCCAGTCCTTGTAGAACGAGGCCACAGCAAGCAAGTCGGGAATGTAAACCTGGTTGATGAACTCATCTGCCTGGCTGATCAACCGCGATACCAGGTTCAGCCGGTCCGAGTTGATGGCCGCCACTTCATTCATGTTGATGGAGCACGGCACGCCGCCAACAAGGTAATTCGGATGCGGATTCTTGCCGCCGAACACCGCGTGGATCTTGACGATTTCTTTCTGCCATTCAAGGGCATCAAGATAGTGCGCCACTGCGATCAGGTTTACCTCAGGCGGCAGCTTGTAGGCCGGATGACCCCAGTAGCCGTTGGCGAAGATACCCAACCCGCTTGCTGCAAATGCCTTGATCTTGTCCTGTACCGCGGAGAAATATGCGGGGGTGTTCTTGTCCCACTTGGAAAATGATTGCGCAAGCTCCGCAGCCTTCTTCGGATCGGCCTTCAGCGCGTTGACAATATCCACCCAGTCCAATGCGTGCAGGTGATAAAAGTGGATCACGTGATCCTGCACGTACTGCGTGGCCATCATGATGTTGCGGATAATCTCGGCCGTAGGAGGCACCGCGATCCCCAGGGCGCTTTCCACCGCGCGCACGCTGGTCAGAGCATGCACTGTAGTGCAGACGCCGCATACGCGCTCGGTAATAGCCCAGGCATCGCGCGGATCGCGGCCGATGAGAATCTTCTCCAGACCGCGAACCATGGTGCCGGCGCTGAATGCGTCGGTGATGACGCCGTTCTCCACTACTGCCTCAATGCGCAGGTGGCCTTCAATGCGAGTTACCGGATCGACGACTACGCGTGCCATAGGCTCTCACGACTCCTTTTGATCTTCAGCGTGCACTTCTGCAATTACTTTGCGCTTGCGAACGTTGGTCACCACCGCGTGGGCCGCTACTCCGGCCAGCGTGGCTACTCCTACAACCGTTCCAACCGTATCGGCTGTACTCTCGATGCCGAATCCCGCGAAGGACGGAAGATGCTGGTAGAACGGGCCGTTGTCCCAGAAGCCCGCCTCACTGCAGCCAATGCATCCGTGGCCAGACTGGATGGGATAGCTGGTGCCCTCGTTCCACTTCACCACCGAGCAGGCGTTGTAGGTCACCGGACCCTTGCAGCCCACCTTGTAGAGGCAATATCCCTTTCGCGCGTTCTCATCGTCAAAGGACTCGACAAACAACCCTGCATCGTAATTGGGCCGCCGATAGCAGGTGTCATGTACGCGCCGACCATAGAATTCCTTCGGCCGTCCCTGGCTGTCGAGCGCTGGAACCTGCCCGAGCACCAGCAGGTGAGTCACTACGCCCATCATCACGTCGGCAATTGGCGGGCAGCCGGGCACATTGATCACCGGCTTGTCTATCAGCTTGTAAATCGGCGTGGCTCCGGTCGGATTCGGCTTGGCCGCCTGCACGCATCCATTCGACGCGCAACTACCCCAGGCAACCACCGCTGCGGCATCTTTCGCCACAGTTTGCAAAATCGACTCCGCCGTCTTGCCGCCAATCATGCAGTAGACGCCGTCATCCTTGATAGGCACCGCGCCTTCCACCAGCACGATGTATTTACCCTTGTTGTTCGCGATCGTGTCGTTCAGGCTCTTCTCAGCCTGGAAGCCGGAGGCCGCCATCAGCGTCTCTGTATAGTTCAGCGACAGCACGTCCAACAGCGCATCCGCCACAATCGGATGGGACGACCGTATGAACGACTCGCTGCAGCAGGTGCACTCCTGAAAGTGCATCCAAACCACCGCCGGCTTGTCTTTCTTTTCGAAAGCCGAAACAACCTGTGCAACGCCGGTTTGACCGAATCCGGCCACCGTCGCGGCCGCAGCGCAGAACTGTAGAAAATCTCTGCGGCTGTAGCCCTTCTGCTCCATTGACTGCCAAATGGACTGTCCCATACCTACCTCGCTCTGTGTGCAGGTTCCGGCATTTCCCCGATGACGAAAAAACAGGAATCTGAAAATCCAGGGTTTATCCGGCTGACGGAATCGAAGGTACTCATTGGAAAGAACGGCTCGCTGTGAGCCCCGTCACACGTGTTTTAAATCACACTGCGATTGGGCTGAAGAGACCAGAGCATGATTTGGATCACAACACCTGTCAGCAGACATAGCTATCCGCTCTATTACGAGTGATTGGGACAAAAGATTGAGGTGATTATGGAGGCTGGCAGAGGCCGTCGGAGAGTTTACTTTTTCGGAACTTCAAGTGCTCCGGTAAGGCTGGCCACCCGTTCAACTTGATGGCTGCGGCACCAGGATTCAAGGCCGCGCACCAGGTGTTCAATGGCCCGCGGGTCGGCGTAACTGGCCGTGCCCACCTGTACGGCAGTAGCCCCTGCGAGCAGAAACTCGACAGCATCTTCCGCAGTGACGATGCCGCCCATGCCAAGAATCGGAATCTTCACGGCCTGCGCCGCCTCGTAGACCATTCGCAGTGCAATGGGCTTGATGGCTGGGCCGGAGAGGCCCCCGGTAATATTGCTCAGGCGCGGCCGCCGCGTCTCGACATCGATGGACATAGCGAGAAATGTGTTTGTCAGGCTTAGAGCATCCGCACCGGCGTCGGCAGCGACCTTGGCCATATGGGCGATCGACGTCACATTGGGCGTTAGCTTCACGATCAGCGGACGCGTTGAAGCGGCTTTGGCCTGCTTGACCAGGTATTCCAGCTCGCCCGCATCGGCACCAAATGCGAGGCCCCCGGCGTGAACATTGGGACAAGAAACATTCAGCTCATAGGCCGCAATTCCCTCAGCCCGGTTGAGCCGTTCGATAACCTGGATGTATTCGACCACCGTGTAGCCGAACACGTTGACGATGACCTTGCAGCGCGGATAGCGCTTCATCGGTGGCAGTTTCCGCTCCAGGTAGTCCTCGACGCCCACATTCTGCAGTCCGATGGCGTTGAGCATGCCTGCGGCCGTCTGCACAATGCGCGGCGCGGGGTGACCGGTCATTGGCTCGAAAGAGATTCCCTTGGTGACGAATCCACCGATCCGATCCAGCGAGACAATCTCTTCAAATTCAATGCCGTAGCCGAAGGTGCCGCTGGCGGCGATGACGGGGTTGGTCAGTTCGAGACCGGCCAACGTCACTCTCATGTCGGGTTTCACTTGGCGGCATTCTTCCTCTTCATTTATTCTATTCCGCCGCGGCACCTGGAAGGCTACCCGCACTTACAGGCGGCGTGCCACCCATGGTTTTCTCTAGAGGCGGACGCTTCGCGCGCCAACTTGATCTCGCGAGGTCAGGTCGGCTCAAAAGCGGAGATTCTTTGGCGGTTCCCCAAAAATCTGAATAAGAAAAACTATATCCGCTGCACCCTTTCCTCGCAGGCAGCGTCTCATTGAGTATCATGGGCAGATTCTGCTCGCCTTTCCTCAAACCGGGATTCTCGCCTTTTCTCTCAGCCATTGTCTTGCTTCTTCCCCTGTGTGCACATGGCTCAGGCGTTCCATATGTTCAACAGCATTCCAATCATCCTCTTGTGGTTGGTTACTTCACCCAGGGAGGTATCTATTATCCGCGGCCCTTTTACTTGAAGACGCTGGTCACGAATGGCAGTGCCGCGCACCTTGACCAGATCAATTACTCGCAGGGATCTGTGAGTGGCGGGCGTTGCTCACTGGCCGATCCCAATGCGGATCTCAACATGATCTATACGGCCGAAACCAGCGTCAACAGCGTGCCGGACCGGCCCGATTCGCCCTTCCGCGGCTATTTCCACCAACTCCGGGAATTGAAACGCCGCTACCCTCGCTTGAGAGTCCTCATCTCCCTCGAAGGGAAGGCCAGCGATTTCGCCCAGGATGCAAAGCCTGAAAACCGCTATGCCTTCGTGGCCTCCTGCGTAGACACTTTCATTCGCGGCCACTTCGCAGCAGGCGTAAGCGAGCCAGGCCTGTTCGATGGCGTTGACATCGACTGGGAATCTCCTCAAGCCGACGACGCCGCTAATTTCCGCGCGCTGGTCGAAGAATTTCGCCGCCAGATGAACGCCGTCCGTCCCGGCCTGCGACTTTCCATCGCAGTCGGTGAGAGCCCCGAGGCGCTGCCTGGCACCAATTTCGCCGCGATCGCAGCATTGGTCGATCAGGTGGGAATCATGAACTACGACTACGCCGGGCCCTGGAGTCAAACCACAGGACTCCTCGCGCCACTTTTCGCCGGCGGTCATTCCAGCAGCATTGAACGCAGCATCGCGAGCTACAAGGCTCACGGAGTTCCGGAGCGCAAATTGCTCATGGGACTTCCCTTTTATGGGTACAGTTGGACCGGAGTTTCAAACACAAGCAACGGCCTCTTTCAGCCCGGCAGTGCTGTACGTGGCGACCGGCCTTATAACTACATCCGTACGCTAGCCGCACCCTTCGCCACGTATCGTGACCCGCGCTCGCAGGCACCGTGGCTGTTTGACGGCCAGACTTTCTGGACCTATGAAGACCGCGTCTCGGTTCGCTACAAAGTCAGTTACTCCCGTAGTCAGCACCTCGGCGGAATCATGATCTGGGAACTCAGCGGCGATACCGCCGATGCTGAGCTCCTCACCACCGTGTATCGCTCGTTGCATCACCCGCTGAAAAACAAAGTGTTTGCAAAGATGAGAACACCCGAGTTGAACCTCTCAGGATACTGAGGAGTTTCTGTCGCTTTGCGCATCGATGCCGCAACGTCTCAGCGCTTGAGTCGACCCTCACACCCAAAAACAACTGCGGGCGGCCTTGTTCGGGCCGCCCGTAGGATACAGCTTTGAAATCCCTTACGCAGTCACAGGTTCCGTTGCGATCACTTTCACCGGCGTCAGCCAGCCAAAGCGGTCCGGTTTCAGTCCGTTGGCAATGCCGAAGAACTCATCCGCAATCTTCCTGGTGATCTCGCCCGGCTTGCCGTCGGCGATCACGATGCGATCTATCGAGCGGATCGGCGTAACCTCGGCAGCCGTGCCGGTAAAGAAGACCTCGTCTGCGATGTAAAGCAGTTCGCGGGGCATGGCCTGTTCGGTTACCGGCAGGCCAAGGTGGCGGGCGATGGTCAGCACACTGTCGCGCGTGATTCCCGACAACGCCGAGTTGGCCAGCGGCGGAGTGTAAAGAACGCCGTTGCGGACCACGAAGATGTTCTCGCCCGAGCCCTCGCTCACCAGCCCGTTCACGTCCAGTCCGATGCCCTCGGCATAGCCGTTCACCTCGGCTTCCATGTGGATCAGCTGCGAATTCATATAGTTGGCGCCGGCCTTGGCCAGCGCGGGCATGGTGTTCGGTGCCAGCCGATTCCAGCTCGAGATGCAAACGTCCGCGCCAGCGTTGCCGGGGATGTACTTTCCCCAAGGAAAGTTGGCCATGTAGACCTCGATGGGCGAACCCTTGGGGCTGACCCCGATTTCGCCGTAGCCGCGCAGCGCGATCGGCCGAATGTAGCACGGCGTTACCCCATTGGCCTCAATCAATTCCACGACGCCGGCGCAGAGTTCTTCGAGCGTGAAGGGTAGGTCCATGCGGTAGATCTTGGCCGAGTCAAGCATGCGCTGCATGTGCTCAGGAAGCCTGAAGACGGCCGAGCCCTGCGGCTGACGGTAGCAGCGAATACCTTCAAACACGCTGGAACCGTAGTGGACGACGTGGCTCATCACGTGGAGGGTGGCCTGTTCCCAGGGAATGAGGTTGCCGTTGTGCCAGATTTTCGAGGTCGTTTGGATAGGCATGGTGGGGTTAAGACACTCCTTGAAATGCTTTGCGACGTATCTATGAGGGTATCGCGAATCGAAGCTGACTGTCACGGAGAAGGTGCGACGGTAAGGAAATCAGGCACCGGAGATGGAACTGGGCGGGGTCGCCGCCCCTGGCATTTATCTCACCTCCAGAATGGAGCGTGTATGCTCGATGTCGAGAAGAAGCGGGAACCAATCCTCGCCTCAAACAATCCTGCCCGCTCGGTTGGCTCAGCAACGTTTCCTAAAAGGAGATAACCTCATGACCTCAAAGCTGCTCGCCGCTGCAACAATCGCAGCTATCATTCCGTTTGCTGCCCTGGCCTATCCCCAGGCGGGTGGACCATACAAGGTGCTCAAGATTCAACTGCTCGGCGGCGACGGCGGATTCGATTACGTCACGGCCAACCCTGATGGCCGCAACCTTTATGTTGCGCGGTCTGGCCCGACCGGACACATCGGTGTATATAACCTCGACACGCTGGCCCAGGTGGGAGATATCCCTGGTACAAGCGCGCACGGCGCAGCAGTGGACACCTCGACCGGACACGGATTCGCAACCTCAAAACCCGTGACGATGTTCGACTCGAAGACCTTCGCGATTCTGAAGAAGATTGACGTGCAGGGCAATCCTGACGGCTACCTGAACGATGTTTACAATCACCACTTCTACATCCTCAGCCACTCCGCTCCGAACATCACCGTGCTCGACGACAAAGACGGTTCAATCCTGGGCACCATCGACATTGGTGGCGCACCCGAGCAGGCAGCCACCGACGGCCAGGGCAAAATCTACGTCGACATCGAAGACAAATCCGCCATCGCGGTGATTGACGCGAACACGATGAAGATGATCGGCAAATACGACGTTTCAAGCAAGGGCGGAGGCTGTGCCGGCCTGGCGCTTGACGTAAAGAACAGCATCCTCTTCGCCGCCTGCCGCGACAACAAGAACATGATCATTCTGTCGGCAACAGACGGACACATCATCACGGATCTGCCCATCGGCGTAGGCTGTGACGGCGCCACCTTCAACCCGGCGACGATGGAGGTCTTCAGTTCGCAAGGTGACGGCACGCTCACGGTTATAAAGGAAGATTCGCCCACGAGCTTCTCCGTTGAGCAGACGGTTCCTACGCCGGCCCGTGCGAAGACGCTGACCCTGGATCCAAAGACCAACCAGATTTATGCGATCACAGCCGAGTATGGCCCCACTCCGGCCGCACCGGTCCCGGCAGCTGGAGCCACTCCGCCGCCATCCGGCGTGCCTGCCTTTATGCGCGGCCCTCGCCCGCCGATGATCCCCGGCTCTTTCCAGATTCTCGTGATCGGCAAGTAAGCGCTCGAAGCCCTGAAGAAAAAGCCGCGCCCTTCTGAAAGGCGCGGCTTCTTCGCATATTCATTTAACAAGCGCGAGACGAATCGATCGTCGCGCCTACTTCCAGACGCCGCCGACTTTCCAGTATTCGAGAGCAGCACCCTGAAGGCCGCCAGGGCCCGCGGTTACCGCAAGATTAGCAACTTCCTTCATCTCTTCGGGCGTATAAGGCTTGAAGTTCTGCGCGATGCGGACGTTGTCGTTGAGCTGACCCACAGAACTGGAACCAAGAGTGGCGCATGAGATGGGCAGGCTGAGCGAATACCGCAAGCACTCATCGACGCTGAGTACGCGCAGCAGGAATGCGTTGGCGAAGACCTTCATTGCCTGAATACCGATGTTGCGCTCGACTGCATGCGGCAGCACGTTCTCCTGGAAGCTCATATAGGCAGGATCGGCAGCATGGAGAGGCATGAGGATAGAATCCCACTTGTCATAACGCTTGAGCATCTCCTGGTGGACGCTGGGATCGTGGTGCCCGGTGAAGCCTATAAAACGGCATTTGCCCGCTGCCTTGGCGGCTTCGAATGCCTCAATGCAGCCTCCGGGAGCGAACACCTTGTCCACATCCGCCATGTCCTGAATACCATGCACTTGCCACAAATCGAGGTAGTCAGTTTTCATCGCAGCGAGAGAGGCATGAAGGTCCTTTTCTGCTCCCTCGCGGGTACGCTGCCCTGACTTGGTGGTAATAAAGATGTTCTTGCGAAACGGCGGCAGCACATCGCCGTATGTTTCCTCGGAGTGGCCGGCCCAATAGGAATGCGCGCAGTCGAAGTAGTTGATGCCCAGACCGTAGGCGTGGAGGACAACCTTGCCTGCCGCCTCCCTGGTACGACAGAGAGCGAGGCGGGCGCCGGCCTGGCCGACGATAGTGAGCTTGACGCCAGTCTTGCCGAACTCCCGCATAGGGATGGAGCCGGAGGGCGGCTTTGGCACTTCGGCATTGAGGCCAAGCACGGACATGCCGGCAAAGGCGCTGCCAACAAAGGTTCTGCGGTTCATGGAAAGGCCAGTTTTGCGACTCATGAATTCCTCCGTGGTTGGGTGCGTCAAATTGGGCGAAGCCTGAAGGCGAATCAGCCGGAAGTCTAGAGCGGAACCAGAATAGCTGTGTCCTGTTGTGTCTCATGCTTGGTCGCCGCTCCCTGATGGTCGCGTCGACTTGAATGCTGCGGTTTCGAGATACATCGACTCTGGTTCCGCTGTAGCCGGCCCTTCAGAAGCCTTGGGCGAACGTGCGGCCATATTATCATACAACCTTGCTAGCTGGGCAACCGGCTGGCAGTTCCCGTAAAAGTGCGCGCAACATGAGGCAGGCCGCGGGGATGGGCATGTACGGCAGGCGCGTGAACCTGAGTCACCCAACTGCGGTTTCTTCACGATCACCCTGGAAGCGCTCCGGCTTGTGCTAATGTTCAAACCGTGAAGATGCGCAAGGGCGAGAAAACCAGCAACGCAAAAAAGAGGCCGCGCCTTTTGCCGGGGCTGGCAGTAAGGGATGGCTTCATGAGACATCCGTTCGACCTGGAGTTTGGGGTGCGGACGAGCGGCCTGGTTGCGGGGCGGAATCTGAAGAGCGGTCACCGGGCCGACCGGCACAATACAGCTTACTTCGGCGTCGCGCCATCGGTATTTCGCGAAATGATTGTGCGCTGGCGCAGGAACAAGCCGATCGCGGCGATCGATGAGTTTACGTTTGTGGATTTGGGTGCGGGAATGGGTCGGGCGCTGTTGCTGGCCGCTGAGTTCCCTTTCCGCGCCGTGGTGGGTGTGGAGCTGAACGCCACGCTGGCGCGGATCGGCAGAAGAAACATGGCGCTTTGGCGAGCCGCCGGACGGGCGCACGCACCGATGCGGATGCTATGCCGGGATGCAGCGGAGTTCGAACTGCCGGCGGGGCCGTGCGTCGTGTTCCTCTTCAATCCCTTTGGCGCGCCGGTGATGCGGCGGCTGCTTGCCGCGTGGACGCGGAGCCTTGCGGGGCGCGAGCGGCAATTGGACATTTTGTATGTGAACAACGAGCAGGAGCGAGTGCTGGAACGGCAAGCCGGGTTCGCCCGGATGTTCGTGGGAGAAGTGAAGCGATCGCGGGCAGATGCGATTGCCGACCACAGAATTCTTGCCAACCAGCCGGACGGCGAATACGCGGTGACGAACTGGGAAGACTGCTCGATTTACCGGTGGATGGGAAAAACAGCCTCAAGCTGATAGCTTTTGTTGCGGGAGTACGACCGTGAGAGAACCGCATTTGATTCTGGGAATCGGTGAGTTGCTCTGGGATATTTTGCCGGAGGGCGCAAGGCTGGGTGGCGCCCCGTCTAACTTCACCGTGATGGCCGGGCGGCTGGGCAACCACGCCGCCATTCTTAGCCGGATCGGCCGAGACGACCTCGGGCGGCAGGCGATTGACCGGCTCAATCCAATGCCCGTCGACACCAGTTGCCTTGAAGTGGACCTGGTACACGAGACGGGCCAGGTGACGGTGGACTTTGTCGAAGGCCAGCCGCACTACACAATTCACCAGCCCTCAGCCTGGGATTTCTTGGAGCTTTCAGACGAATGGGTCAGAGTTGCCGAAAGGGCGGACGCCATCTGCTTCGGGTCCCTGGCGCAACGGAGCAGAGAGTCACGACAGACGATTCAGACGCTGGCCGCACAGACATCGGCAGCCTGCATTCGCGTCTTCGACGTGAATCTGCGACCACCGTTTTACTCCGGTGAAGTAATTCAGGAGTCGCTGGAGCTGGCAACGGTCCTGAAGCTGAGCGATGAGGAGCTGCCCCAGGTGCTGAACCTGTTGGGCCTTCCGGCGGACGACGAACCGGAAAAGGAGCGGTTGCGGTTGGGCGCGGATCGCATTCTCGGGGAGTTTCCGACGCTGGAAATGGTGGCCGTGACCAGGGGCGCCCAGGGCAGTCTCCTCGTGCGCCGCGAGGAATGGCGCGAACACCCCGGATTCCCGGTGAAGGTGGTCGACCGGATCGGCGCTGGGGATGCGTTTACCGCGGCCCTCACGCACTACATGCTGCGTGGAGCGGACCTGGCAACCCTGAACGAAGCAGGAAACCGCTGGGGTTCTTGGGTGGCCTCGCAATCCGGCGCCATGCCTGCATTACCTCAGGAAGTGCGCGCCGCAATTGCCGCCGCGATTGAAGCGTAACGAGTAGCCGATTATCGGAGTCTGAGGCGGTTGGCGCCGGACGCCTCCAGGTCTCGTCCGCCACGGCGGATGAGACCTGGGAAATACCTGCATTCAATTGCATGAAGTCACGCGGTCAGTGGACTGGACACTATGACCTCGCCTTGCGTGCAGCAACCAGCGCCCGAATGAAATCCGGCGTAGAGCCGCAGCAACTCCCGACAAAGGATGCGCCAGCCTCGGCTAAAGCCGCGTAGTGCGACGCAAAATAGTCCGCCGAAGTAGCATAGCGAATGGCCGTCCCTTCAATTGTGGGCAGGCCCGCGTTTGGCTTGATCCAAACAGGCAGATCGCAGGCCGCGCACAGCCGCTTGCAGATGGGCACTGAAAGCTCGACACCCACCCCGCAGTTCGCGCCCACCGCATCGGCTCCAGCCTCCACCATCGCCGCAGCCACGGCCTCGGGCGTGGCGCCCATCATGGTGCGATCCTTGTTCTTTCCAGAGTCGAATGCAAACGACGCGAGCACAGGCAGCCCCGTTCGCCTCGCAGCTTCAACAGCTAGGCGCGCTTCCTCAATGTCGCTCATCGTCTCGATAAGCAACGCATCCGCGCCCGCCGCCGCCAGCGACTGTGCCTGCGCGGCAAAGGCATCAGTAACCTGATCGGCACCGATCTCGCCCGACATCAGAATCTTTCCCGTAGGACCGATAGAGGCAAACACCAGCGCCTGGTTCCCTGCCGCCCGCTTTGAGATTGCGACACCGGCGCGATTGATCGCGTCGAGTTCGGCCTCCGTGCTGCTGTGCATGGCAACAGCGTTGGCGCGAAAAGTGTTTGTCAGGATCACCTGGCTGCCGGCCACCACATAAGCGCGGGCCACAGATTCCACCTGCTCGGCGTGAGTCAGGTTCCACGTGTCCGGCGTTGTCCCGGAAGCCAACCCGCGCGCCTGCAACTGTGTTCCCCAGGCGCCATCGGATATCATCAGCCCGCCGGCCAGCCACTCCCTCAGGCGGCTCATGCGCGCCCCCATGTGCATTGCAACGGCAGCTCGGAATTCAATTCCGGGCTACATGTAAGTTCATACGGCTGATTCAGATCTTTCATGGATCACTCCGTTATATTTGCGGTTGTTACTTAGAGTTTAACTTCAAGGGCGAGCGCCAGCGGTATTGCGCTCCGACTACCAGCGTTTCTCATGTGCTCGATGGTGCCTTCCGCTCAGGTACTGCGGCCTGTAGTGCCTCAAGACGTGCAAGCAATTCTTGTTGGAGCGTGGCGAACTCCGGCATTCCATAAAGATTCCGCGTTTCCTTCGGATCGCTCTCGAGGTCATATAGCTCAAATTCCTGTGGCTCGAGCAGATACTGAATCAGTTTGTAACGCTCGGTGCGAATTCCGCGGCATGGAGGAACCTTCTCAGGGTTCGGCCATTCAAAGTACTCGTAATACCATTCTTTGCGGAAAGACGGATCGGACGCCTTGGCCAGTGGCAGCAGGCTCTTCCCCTGCATATGCTCGGGAATCGGCACGCCGGCAAGATCGAGAAAAGTTGGAGCAAGATCGATATCCAGGGCCGTTTCCCTGCGTACAGTTCCCGCGGGAATGCGCCTGGGATAGCGCACCATCAGCGGCACGCGGATTGAAGGCTCGTGCATCAGCCGCTTATCGAACATGCGCCACTCGCCCAGAAAATATCCGTGGTCCGAGGAATGCAGAATGGCTGTGTCATCGAGAATATTTTTCTTTTCGAGATAGCTGAGGATCCGGCCAATGTTTTCATCCACGGCGACCAAACCGGAGTAATAATCCTTCATCACTCCTTCGAGTGATCCGCAGGCCGGATGCGAAGGTGTCGTGCCAATCTTGTTTTCGGCATTCACAAAACCCTTCGGCTTGCCTTGGTAGCCTTTCAAATCGGCGTCGAAGGTCTCGGGCTTCGGGGTCACTGTGCCGCGGTATAAATCCAAATGGCGCCGAGCCCGGAAGAAGGGCTCGTGTGGAGCGACAAACCAGACGAGCAGGCAAAAAGGCTTATCACCGCGATCTTCGTCCAACCACGCCAGCGCTCGATCGACCGTCAGATCGTCGGGATACACATTGCGATATTGCTTCTCCGGACCGATCTTCCCCTTGCGCCCTTCCTTGAAAAACGGATTCGCATAGTTATTCGAAGGATCGTTGTGGCCGAAATAATAATCCCAATAACGATCTTCAACTCCATTCGGTGTGTGAACTTTGCCAAGGATGGCAACCTCATAACCGGCCTGGTGAAGAATGTCGGTGAAGAGCGGAATGTCAGACGGCAAAGGAAGATTCAGGTGCTCGTTTGAGAGCGCTCCCGTCGAACGCGAATACATGCCGGAGAGTGCCGTCGCACGCGCCGGAGCGCAGAGAGCGTTGGTGCAAAAGGCATTCTCGAATCGCATGCCCTCGTGGCCGATGCGGTCGTGATTGGGCGTCTTCAGAATCTGATTACCGGCAATCGAAAGCGCGTCGGCCCGCTGTCCTTCACCAAGAAAGAAGACCAGGTTTGGCCTCTTCATGTTTGCTTCGGCCAGCAAAGCAGGCGGAGCAACAGACGAAGCGAGCACGCTGCCTGCAACAGCAAGTGACCCCTGCAAAATCTCGCGACGCGTGGGGCCGGCATGATTCGAGGTTTCATTCACCTCGTTCGCATTCAGGTCGGAGTCTGACATTGAAACCCTTCCTTCAATAAAGAACTTCTATTCCGTTAATCATGCGGGGTCTCAGACAGCCACCTCCGGCACCGTGCCAGTATAGCCTCGGTAGCACAAACTGAAGATATTCTTGTCTCCAAACAGAACCGGCGGCGGCGCAAGCCGGATAAATGCCGTGGCCCGCAGCGCCGCCGTGAATACTTCCCATCTTTTTTACGCAGGATCGTGGAGCAGCCTGCTTCAGCCGCCCTACGCATGTTTGAATTCGTATGTCCACTTTCCGCTCGCTACCGGCTGCTTTGAGTTAAGCAGGATACGGTAGATCTCGGCGCCCCAACTCGAGCGCAGTCCCATATCGTCCAGTTTGACCGTCTCGACTTTAGGATCGACCAACGTCGCGTCATATTTGAGCAACGAGTCCTTCCCTTCTCCCGCGGCGACCTTCAGCGTAATGCCTCCCCCCGGATTGACCGTGACGAGTCTTGGAGTCATGACCGTCAGCGCCACCGTCACAGCACGCTCAAGTTCGAAGTTTTCCTCCACCGTGATCTTGTCTGTCTTGCGATCGAGCGTGACCGTACGCACCCACGACTTGACACCCGCTTCTTTCGGATATGCCTCAGCGATATTGAACGAATAAGTAGCACGATCGCCATTGCTGTCGAACTTCCGATCAGTAGCCTGGAACTTGACGCCATCATGCTGCATGACGCCCCCGATCGTAGGCAGGTTGTGGTAAGCCGACTGCATGGTCCAGATTGTGTATCGCTCGGGACTGAAGGTCTTCGCGGTATACGCTTCCACTCCCACGTCGATCGCTACCGGCTGTCCATCCTGGTAAATGATGTAGCTGCCGGTGTCGTTGTGGCTGTGGCTGCGGCCATTGTTCGCGGCCAGAACCGCAAAGTACATTCCGTCTGCAGAGTCGGCCTTGACGCGTGCCGTGACCAGCCCGAGGTATGGATACCAGGAGTCGCGCACCAGCACATCCGCGCCCTTCGCATTCCGCAACTCGGTCGCCTCGAGCAGGAGAGGCAGAGCCCGCGACATGCTTGGGAGATAGACGCCTCGCTGCCGGCCCCCGTTGCTGGCTGGGGTGCCTCTGAGGCTTCTTTTGGCCGCATAGTACGCGCCGAAGGCCGCGAGCTGTTCGTCGTGAACAGCCTTGCCGTAACGATAGAGTAGATCGCCCTCCGGTCCGGCATGCACGTGCGCATCGCCGTAATCGATGTAGCTGTCTTCGGCGATGTGCGCGTTGAGAATGTAGCGCGCCATGGCGTCGATGAATGGATTGACAAGAATGTTGGTAGATTTTCCCGTAGCCGCATCGATCATACTCACCGCCTCGAAGTAGCACATCGGCGAGGCGCTGAAATATCCCGCACCCTCTTCCTCGCCCGCATCCGGCCAGTACTGGTTCAGATAGGCGTCAAGACTCTTGGTGATTCTGATCGTCTCCTGCACGCGCATCTTCGGGTCTTCTTCAAGGAGCAGGTTGGCGACCAGCAGGTTTGAGTTAATCCAAGGCGTCCAGTTATTGAGACGCGCCGTCCGCGTATTGGTTTCAAAGCCCATCCACCAGAAGTCGTTGCGATTACGAGCCGGCTCAAGGATGCGCCGCTCGGTTTCAAGCACGATGCGCTTGTTGACCAGCGGCGACACCTCGTCAAGCTTTGCGCCAACAAGATATTTTGTCCATGCCAGCAACTGGGCCGTCTCGGCGCCAAAGAGCTCGATAATCGGATCAGTGATGTCGTAAAGCCCCGGGCCGCCCTTTTGCATGTAGAGGTGCGCCGATGCTCCCCAAAACGATTCCTCACAGATGAGCCAAACGCCGTTGACGATATCGTCGACGAAGCGGCCCTTGCCCTCAAGGCACTCTGCCAGCACGAGCCGCTCCAGTTGACTGTGCCGTCCGAAACTCTGCGCTTCATAGCGCGACCGATTTCCGTTGCGTTTGAATTCGAGAAATGTCGTAGCCAGAACCGCATTCCATCCCGCCTTCTGATCGGCTTCAGCCTGTTGCACGATAGGCACGCGAAGGTCCTCAGGCACTGCCTCCCAGGCGGCGCGCTCGTCCCACCGTGGGTAGGGATGAAACTTATCCGCGGAGACCAGGTTGCTGGTCAGGAACGATTCAGTGAAGGTTGTGCTCAGAAGGTTTTGAGGAGATGTGGCCGCTGGAGTTCCCTGTCCGCCAATCGGCATAGCGCCCATGGAGCGAAGAAGTTTCTGCTGCCCAGCCAAAGCGATACTGCCTGCAAGAAAATGTCTGCGATTCATTAAGCTTCCTCTCGATGCGCTAAGCCCCGGTCCCGTCTATCTCCCGCATGCAAGCCGCCAAAGGTGCATACAGCGATCAAGGAGAACGAACTTTCCAGCATGTCTGCGAAATCGGCGTCAAACTGCAAAGCGCAGTTTCCATGCCGGTTGCACGGCCGCGAGCAAGTATACTCCAGACTGTCTTCTTGGGTCCGCTGTTCCCCGGTGAACGATGATTCCCCTGATAGTGAAGGCTGAGAGTGCTGTAATTCCATAACCCTCACGGCAGCAGGCAGCGCCAACGCCTTCGAAGCAAAAACGCTTCCAGACCGATAGGGAGTTCAATTAGAGTGAGGTCAAGGTGATTATCAACTTAGCCAGGCGCGCGCACGATCATAACTGGGAGATGGATCCCATTACGCGTTCCCTGTTGGATACCGACTTCTACAAATTGCTGATGCTGCAGTTCATTTGGAAAAATTTCCCAAAAACGCATGCATCGTTCACACTTCTGAATCGCTCGGCAACAGTCCGCCTCGGCGAAACGATTGAGTTGCACCCGCTGCTGGAGCAACTGGAAGCGACCAGAAAGTTGCGCTTTCACAAATCCGAGTTAATCTGGCTGGCGGGCAACACCTTCTACGGACGCAGAGGCATGTTCGAGCCTGCATTTCTGGAGTGGTTGGAGCACGACTTCCGGCTGTCAGAATTCGATTTGACCATTGAAGACGGGCAATTGTCGCTGCGCTTCAGTGGGCTCTGGACAGATACGACGATGTGGGAGATTTATGCCCTCTCAATCATCGACGAGCTTAAAACGCGCGCCAGCCTGAAACGACTAAGTGAGTTGGAGTTGGACATTCTGTATGCGCGCGCCAAATCGAGACTCTGGGAAAAGATGGAGCGTTTGCGCGGCGTCCCAAAGCTCAATATCAGCGACTTCGGAACCCGGCGGCGGCACAGCTTTCTGTGGCACGAATACGTAGTTACCGCCATGAGCGACGTGCTGGACGCTGGCTTTGCGGGTAGCTCCAATACATATCTCGCTTATAAACATGACCTCGAGGCAATCGGCACAAACGCCCACGAGTTACCCATGGCCATGGCGGCGCTTGCCACCAACGATGAAGAATTGAAGACGGCGCAATACCGCTTTCTTGAGTTATGGCAGCAGAGTTACCAGGGCGAGTTGCTGATTCTGCTTCCCGATACATTCGGGACCACGCAATTTCTGAATGGCGCGCCGGACTGGGTGGCTGACTGGACCGGTCAGCGCATCGACAGCAAGGACCCATGGCTCGCGGGCGACGAATATATCGCTTGGCTCCAGCGCCACGGCCGCGACCCGCGCCGCAAACGGCTGATCGCATCGGATGCGCTCGATGTGGAACAGATTCTCGCGCTTCATGCTTATTTTGGAGGGACGCTCCGCAATGGTGCCACGCCCGGAGACTTTCGATCCGCCAGCGATTTTCTGGATGAGAAAAAATGGATTCCCGATCACCGCATTCGATTCAGCGCGGGCTGGGGGACTTTTCTCACAAACGACTTTCGCGGCTGCAATCCACTGGGCGACGAAGGCTTCGATCCGGTGAGCCTGGTGTGCAAACTCAGTGACGTGGAAGGCAGACCGGCGGTAAAACTCTCCGATAACTACTCAAAGGCGCTGGGAGAAGCAAGTGAGATTGAGCGGTACCGTCGCATTTTTGGTACTGCGGGCGTAGCGGACGTTCCGGTATTGACGTGACAGCGGGGCAACGTCAGGATGCAATCAACGCTCGGCCCGATGTTGGATGCGCTTGATCTTCTCGGCTCCGCCACCAACGGCCGCGTGGACATCTCGCACGAGCCTCTTCTCCGGCGAATGGGGGAATTCATTGTCAAAGCGCACATAGCCAACGATCTCTTTCTGAACTCCGGCGATGCGCATACCAAGCAGGAATTGGATCGCGATCTGCTCTTCCGCTACGGCAAACATGTCGGAAGTCCCATGATGATCGCCCTGACCACGGGTGATCTGCCGGCCAACTATGTGCCGCGCACACTGCCAGCCATCTTCGGTGAGACGGCTTTGCGCGCTGAACCAAAGCAGGTATCGCCTCTGCTGAAGGATGTGTGGTTGCCCCAGACAGCGCTGATGGCCGCCCGCATGGAAGAGAACAGCGCAAAGGGTCTCTATCTCGCCAGCATCGCGTCAGACAATGGCAAGAGTCACAGCCACCCTGCTGAAGACGCGGCGAGCCACGACGGGGGGCGAGAGCAGGCTGTTGCTGCAGGCGGTGTAAGCTGCTCCATATGGCAGTGAATGCAGGCTGGTGTGCAGGCCAACTCAGACTGGAGCTTGGTCTGCGCAACCGGCGCTATGCGCGTGGCCGCCTCCACGTGGAGAGCTACGGCGGCTCGCGGGTAATTGTCTACGCACCCGAGGATGCGCGACACGGGAATTTTTACGATTCCGCGTACGCGGCGATCATGGCCCGGCCCGAGTGGATGCGCCGATTCGACAAGGTACACGCACAGGCGGCCCGCTCGCTGCCGAAACCTCAACTGGATCCGAAAAGGCGATGGCGCGAACTCGACTCGTCCATGAGTTCAGACGCGCTGCTCATGAATGTCTTCTGCACGCCGGGCGTGGCAGAGTCGGCCGCAATGCGAAATGCCTTGGGGATCGAGGGCGATGCGGCGCCGGTCTTCGGATGGAAAGCACGCGTCCCCCTCGCTAACGGCCGCTTCGATCGCACCGAAGTAGATCTGCGCATGGGATCGTTGTTAGTGGAGGCCAAGCTGACGGAAGGGGACTTCCAGATGCGTGAGGCTCGGATCGTGGAGGCTTACCGCGACTTCGATGAGGTCTTCGATCGGGAACTATTGCCTCGAGTTGAATTGATTTCGGCGAGACGCAAAGAGGCAGCTGAGTTCCCTGAGGCTTACTCGCAGGAGTTTGAGAGCGTCATCGATACGACCATTCCCGCCACAAGTCTGAATGAATTGCAGGCCCTATCTCCATCGGCGCTCGCGGCCGAAGAATTCAATCTCAATCGCGCCCGCGAGCCAGGCTACACGAGTTATCAACTTATACGGAATGTGCTGGCAGCCTATGCGTCCGATTGCAGCTTTTGCGTTCTGCACGACGAACGAAGGCCCGATTTGCGCGAGGAGTGGTTCCAGGTCCTAGCCGCGGTAAGAAGCGCCGAGATGCGTATACGGTTAAAGGTTCTTACCTGGCAAGAGTTAGCGGCGTACTTACCCGATGAGTTACAGGACTTTCTGGATTTGAAATATGGAATTGTCGCGCCCGGAAAAATACCGTCACCGGTGGGAGAAGTTACAAACTTCGATTAGTCACACGCTTGCGTTTGCCGTGCCCAGGTCCCGCAAGCGAGACCCGGAGTAGCAACGAGAAATACTATAGCCCGAGAATCTTGCGGTTGGTTTTCGTGTCCGCACCGCCGCCTGCAAAGTCGTCGAAGGCGCGATCCGTGACACGAATAATGTGGTCGCGAATAAACGGAGCGCCTTCCGCTGCGCCCGTCTCGGGATGCTTCAGGCAGCACTCCCACTCCATGACAGCCCAGCCCGGATAGTCGTATTGCGCCATCTTGCTGAAGATCTGGCTGAAGTCGATCTGCCCATCGCCGAGAGAGCGGAACCGGCCGGGGCGATTGATCCAATCCTGATAGCCGCCGTAAACTCCGGCCCGGCCGCTGGGATTAAACTCAGCGTCCTTCACGTGGAAGGCGCGGACGCGGTCGTGATAGATGTCCAGGAAGGCCAGGTAATCCATCTGCTGCAAGATCATGTGGCTCGGATCGTAGAGAATGTTCGCGCGCGGATGCCCGCCCACAACTGCGAGGAAGCGCTCGAAGGTGACGCCATCGTGCAGGTCCTCGCCGGGATGTAATTCGAAACACAAATCCACGCCTGCTTCATCAAATTGCCGCAGGATGGGCAACCAGCGCGCGCCGAGTTCCTTGAAAGCCTCGTCGATAAGACCCGCCGGCCGCTGGGGCCACGGATAAAAGAATGGCCATGCGAGTGCGCCTGAAAATGTAGCATGCGCGTCCAGCCCGAGGTTGCGGCTGGCCTTTGCCGCCCACCCCAATTGTTGAACGGCCCAGGCCTGGCAGGCCTTCACGTTGCCGGCCAGTTCGGGTGGAGCAAAGCCCGCGAGCAGTACGTCAAAGGCCGAATGACTTGCGACCAATTGTCCTTGCAGGTGCGTCGAGAGTTCCGTGATGGCAATCCCGGCGTTGGCGGCGATGCCCAGGATTTCATCACAATAACCCTGGCTTTCGCCGGCAAGCTGCAAATTGAAGAGACGGCTGTCCCAGGTTGGTATCTGGATTCCGGTAAAGCCCAGCCCGGCAGCCCAGTCAGCCATGCCTCCGAGCGTATTGAAGGGTGCAGCATCGCCTGCAAACTGCGCAAGAAAAATCCCCGGTCCTTTAATGGTCTTCATAATTTCTCTCCTGGAAACTGCGGAGCTATTTAAAACTCAACCCAGCCTTCTTTGCGGTTACTCTCAATGACGCGGTCAATAAACCTCATGCCGCGGACACCGGCGACAATACCCGGCAGCGTTGGCGGC
>DASRLI010000122.1:0-4180 GCA_035648535.1 Occallatibacter sp.
ACGTTCCCACAGCCGAAGAGCACTGCCAGCGCGGGCTCGACCTGCTCGCCGCCGGTTCGCCGGCTGAAGCTGCCGAGGCTTTTCTTGCCGCCATTGCCGTCGAATCCGCACTGCCCGGTCCCGCGGCTCCCAGCCCCGCAAATATTGAAGCGCACCACGGGCTGGTTCGCGCCCTCCGCGACGCAGGGCGGCTGGAGCAATCCATCGGCGCGGCCCTTGCGCTCACCACCCTCACGCCCGCAGACCCGCTGGCGCATACGGCGCTCTCCATCTCGCTGCAAGCTGGCGGTCACGTGCCCGAGGCCGAAGCTGCTGCCGCCCGCGCCCGGGTTCTTGAGTGGAAAATCCAGCTTCAGTCTCCACCGGAGAAGTCCCTTTCGACGCAGGACCTTGAGCCGTGAAAGCCCGCCGCCGGCCCGCTCCTGCCGAGCGTCTGCGCCGCATGCTTGACCAGCTTGCCGAGGCTTACGGACCCCAATACTGGTGGCCGGCCGAGACTCCCTTTGAGGTCATCCTCGGCGCATACCTGACGCAGAACACGGCCTGGAAGGCGGTGGAACTCTCACTCGCTAACCTGCGCGCAGCCGGAGCGCTCGCCGTGGACGGTCTTCGTGCGCTGCCGCTCGAAGAGCTGCGCCGATGCATCCAGCCCTCCGGATTCTTCACCCGCAAGGCGCTGGCGTTGAAAGCATTTGTCGCCATGCTCGACGAGGAGTTTGGCGGATCGCTCGAAGCTCTTGCGGCCACTCCAAGCGCGGGCCTCCGCCTGCGCCTTCTGGCTCTTCCCGGCGTGGGACCGGAGACAGCCGACGCGATTCTGCTTTATGCGCTCGGCCATCCGGTTCCAGTTGCCGATGAATATTTGCGCCGTATCGCCGAACGCCACCAGCTTATCGAGCTTCCATCCGGCGCCAAAAGCTACGACGCCTTGACCGAGCTCACCCGGCAGGCGTTTGCCGCAGATCCGGCCGCCCGGCACCCGCGACTCTTCAACGAGTTTCACGCCCTCACCGTGGCCGTGGGCAAAGCACATTGCGGACGAACCGCACGCTGCGAGGGGTGCCCGCTGGCTGGCGATCTTCACCGTTAACTTCAATCAGCTTCCAGCCCCAATTCTTCGCGAAGGAACGCCGTCCATCAGTCGGCAAAGGAGCTGAGAGCTGAAAGCTGAAAGCTGGAAGCTCGGCATTTCAGCCCCTCCCAGCGTAATCTGGAGGCACCATGAGTCAATCCGCGCAACAGCCACAGATGAATCTTGTCCAGACCCCCGACTACCGCGAGTCCTACGCCAACAGCGTCCAGGTGCGCGTCAGCGTATGGGATTTTCAGCTTGTCTTCGGCCTGGCCGCCAGCGAGAACCCCGAGCAGGTCACCATCCGCAATCACTCGGCCATCTTTCTGAGCCCGCAGCAGGCCAAGGCCCTCTGGAACGTTCTCGGCCAGAATCTCGCCCAGTACGAACAGGCCTTCGGCACCCTGAACCTGGAGCCGAAGAGTCACAACTTTCCGCAGGGACCAGTCAACTAAGTACTCAGCCCGGCTTCCCGTTCGAATGTCATCCTGAGCGAGCAAAGCGAGTCGAAGGACCTGCGTTTTGTTCTTCTGATGAAAGGCAGGGAAGCCGAAAGCCCCATTTATCAGGAGCGATCTGTTGCGCTTCAAGAGACTCATCGAGCCCCGGTTGGACGAGCCGCTGCCCCTCTGGATGATCTTTCCGGTCATCTTCACGGTGCTTTACGCCAGCCACTTCACGCTGTTGAGCGTCCCCTACTACTGGGACGAGGCGGGCTACTACATTCCCGCGGCCTGGGACTTTTTCCGCACCGGGTCGCTGATCCCCATCACCACGCTCACCAATGCCCATCCGCCGCTGCCCAGCATTTATCTCGCGCTGTGGTGGAAGTTTTCCGGCTTCCTGCCCGAGGTGACGCGCGAGGCCGTGCTGATCGTGGCTTCGATGGGATTGCTTGCGGTTTGGCGGTTGGCGATGCGGCTGGTCGGAGTGCCCGGAGTCGCTTTCTGGACGGTGCTTCTTACCGGCCTCTACCCCATCTGGTTTGCGCAGAGCTCGCTGGCCCACGCTGACATTTTTGCCGCCGCCTGCACGTTATGGGGCCTTGCGTATGCACTGCCCGCGAGCGACCGCAAACCCTGGGCCGCGGCGCTGTGGTTTTCGGCCGCCGCGCTCTCGAAGGAGACGGCCATTGCGATCCCGCTCACACTGGCCGCGTTCAGCTTTGTCGACGCCGTTCGCGCCAAAAAGCATGACCGGAGGCGTTTGCTGCAGGAAACAGCGTGGCTCTCAAGTTGTGTTCTGCCGCTGGCCGCCTGGTACGCGTGGCACTACTTCAAGACCGGTTTCCTCTTCGGCAATCCCGCGTTCCTTCGCTACAATGCCCAGGCCAATCTCTCGCCCGTGCGCTTCCTCGCCGCCTTCGGCCATCGCATTCTCCACCTCACCGCGCACATGAACATGTTTGTGCCGGTGCTGATGACGATTGCCGCCCTGCTGCTGGCTCCCCGGCCCGACGCCGAAGGCCACGAGCGGGCTTCTATCGCCCGCTCTGTGATGTACCGGATCCTGGTTCTGATCCTGGTCAACGCCGCGCTGTTCAGTGTTTTGGGCGGCGCGCTGCTCACCCGCTATCTGCTCCCCATCTATCCGCTGATCCTGCTGGTGGCCGTCACTACTTTCTATCGCCGCGTTCCCCTCTGGCACGGAGTTGCCGTGTTTTGTGCGGCGGCTTTTCTGGTGGGCCTGTTCGTCAATCCGCCTTATGGCTTTGCCCCGGAAGACAACCTCGCCTATGCACGCGTGGTGCGCATGCACCTGGCCGGCATCGCCCAGCTTGAACATCGCTATCCTGGCGTCACGGTGCTTTCCGCGTGGCCCATGACCGACGAACTGACCCGGCCCGAACTGGGTTATGTGAAGCAGCCCATCGATGTCGCACGGATTGAGGACTTCACTCCGGCGCAAATTGGAATAGCGGCCCAGGAACCGGAAAAATACTCCGCGGCGCTGGTCTTCTCCACCAAGTACGACCCGCCCTCGCCCCTGCTGAGCCTGGGCGCAAAGAGCGAAGCACTGGATGAGCAATTTTTTGGTCTGCACCACGATCTGCGGCCTGAAACCATTGCCAGGGTGTTGGGCGGAACACTGGTGTGGAAGCGCGACGACGACGGAATGTGGATCGCGCTCATCCGCTTCAACCGGCAAGTCGAGGCGCGGCTGGAGAACTCTCACACTGCCGGCCACTAATGCGGCCGGGTCAGGATGCGGCCCAGGGGCAGGGGAGCAACGCCTATAATCAGGCTGTCGTGCCTACTTATTTTTCATTCCGTTTCAGCCATGTGCGGCGTATCGCAGCCTGCGTGTGCCTCACGATTGCACTCGCATTTTCTATGGCGGTTTGCGCGCAAGGACAGTCAAGTGGCGATAGCTCTGCGACCGCCTCCGCAGCCGACCGCGGGCGCATTCTGCTGGTGCTGCCCTTTGACAACCGCACCGGCCAGCCCAGCCTGGAGTGGATTCGCGAGGCCGCGGCAGAACTGATCAGCAGCCGCTTTCGCTCGGTGGGCTTCGAGCCCATGAGCCGCGCCGACCGCCGCTATGCCTTGGACCATCTGGGTCTGCCGCAAGGTTTTCAACCCTCCCGCGCCAGTTCGCTCAAGTTGGCCCAGACGCTGGATGCGGATTCGATCGTGGTGGGCAGCTACATCACCGATGGAACCGGCATTGTGGCTGAGGCCCGGCTTGTGGACGTGCCCCATCTGCGCATGAGCCAGGCGGTCACAGCCCGCGGCGAAATGCGCAACCTGATCGATGTTTTCGACTCCCTGGCCTGGAAGCTGACCCGCCAACTCGATACCCGCACCGGCGTCGCCGAGGAGACGTTCATTGCCGCGGGAAAGGGCATGCATCTGGATGCTTTTGAGCAGTACATCCGCGGAATTACCGAGCCCGACCAGGCGGAGCGCCTGCGCCATCTTGAGCTGGCCGTGAAGTTGAGCCCGGATTTTGGCCCCGCGCTGGTGGACCTGGGCCGTGAATACTACAACGGCCAACAGTACGAGCAGGCTGCCGACGCTTTTGCCAAGGTGGATAAAAACGGCCCCGACGGTCTTGAGGCCGGCTACTACCGCGGCTTGTCGCTGATGTTTTCCGGCGATTATGCAA
>DASRLI010000123.1:0-5846 GCA_035648535.1 Occallatibacter sp.
TCAGCCAGCTTCGTGCGTCCCGTCAGCGCCATCGCCGCTTCCAACTCTGTCCGCAGAATCTTTACAACATCCCGCACGCCATCCGGCCCCGCCACGCTCAGACCGAACAAATAAGGCCGTCCGATCAGCACCGCCGCTGCCCCATACGCTAGCCCCTTCAACACATCCGTTCCCCTCCGAATCCCACTATCAAAAAGCACGGGCACGCGCCCAGCCACCCTGTCCACCACCGCGGGTAGAACCTCAATCGACGCCGGCACCGTATCCAGAATCCGCCCACCATGATTCGAAACCACGATCGCCGCTACCCCCCCATGCACAGCCTGTTCCGCATCGGCCGGGTCCATGATTCCCTTCAAAATAATCGGCGTCTTTGCGAACGATTGAATCCACTCAAGATCGCTCCAGTTGAAATGTTTGCGCGAGCGCCCGCGCGCCCCTGGCCCTGCTACCGTGTCCAGGTTTGGAAAAGGAAGCTTCGGCGTCCGAGCACTCGCACGCTCCTCCCGGTTCCGCGCATACGGCAACGGATTATCGGTCGTGAGGACCAGCACCTTGTTGCCCGCGGCCTCCGCCCTCTCTATCAAGGAGCGCGTTAATCCTCGATCGTCGTCCACATAGAGCTGAAACCAGACAGGCGAAGACGCCGCCTTGTAGACATCTTCGATGCTGCGGTTCGAATTCGTGCTCAGCATCATGATCGCCCCGGCCTCCGCCGCTCCCCGTGCCGTGGCCACTTCGCCCTCAGGATGCGCCAACTGGTGCGACGCAGCCGGCGCCAGCAGAATCGGATGCGCCATCTTGAACCCGAGCAGCGAGCAGCTCAGATCGATCTTCGTCACATCCATCAGCGCCCGTGGTTTCAGTTGCAGCTCATCCAGCGCCGAGCGATTCCGCTTCATCGTGATCGCGTCCGCGGTGCCTTCGTCGTAGTACTCCCACCCACCAAAAGATAGTTTCTTTTTCGCCGCGGCCTCGTAGTCATACACCGAAACCAGCGGCGCCTCCGCCTGTACCGCACCACTCGTCTCCTGGCCGCGTGTCTCCTGCACTGCTTCGCGCTCTGCCGCGAACGAACTCTTTGCGGAGATGCCCATCGCGGCCGCTCCAACGAGGCTGGCCTTTAGTGCTTCTCTTCTGTCCATCGAATCGTGTCCTCCAGTGCCGCTCAGTATCGCTCGCGATTGAGCGCATATTTGTTGCTCTCCGTTTGTATCACGGCCTGCAATGCAATCGGAAGCTTATGCCCCCTAACCCCGGAATTAAGGATTCCTTGTTTACCACGCAATTATGAAGAGCATGTTTCAACAGACCATCCTGTAGCGAGACACATATCAAGGCGCAACTTCACAAGCCACGAAAAAGTTCTACCGGGCAGGGAGTTTGTCTGGTTTGAAAGGGAGCAGATTCGGCCGCGCAATCGGGAGCTAAAGATAGAGTGCGCTTTGGCCACTTAAGATAGTTTTTATCGGTTAGCTATACCATCGTTAGTGAAATACTGACCAGCATGATTCTCACGCCGAAAAGGTAAAGTTTCTCCCCCGCGTAGCGATGAAGCATCAAAACAATGCAACATCGATACACGAAGGAGAAACTCGTTAGCGCTTGTTGTTGTTGCCGTTGCTTATATGGCCGCGCCCGTCGCGCGTTTCATTGCCCTTGAAGTTTGAAACCTTATCGAGGCTTCTTGACGGCTCAGCTTTTTCGCCGCGTCCCGGCGCTACGCCCTGGTAGCCGTGCTCCGGATGATATTTGTTGTTCACGCGGCCTTGAAAGTTGTCACTGCCATGAAACCATGGTCCGGCGCCAACAAACACGCCACCCCTGAACCACTCCGATCCGTAGTAGCCATAGGGCGCGCAGCCATACGGAGCGGCGTCATAATAGCCGTAGGGACATTCGGGCGCAACGCCAATCTGCACGCTTACCTGGGCCGATGCCTTGGGAACGGAAGCCATCATCAGGCAACCTGCAACAGCCGACAACATCACAAACTTGAATCCAGTCATCACATCTCCTCGCGATTGCGGGGCGTAATCGAACGCCCCTACCCTCTTTACCCTAGGCGCTTGGATCATCTCAGTCCGAGCTACAAGGACCACACTTGCAGCGCTCGCTAAAACGGCTCTTTCCAAATTGCCCCGCGCCCGATGCGCCACCCAGGTATACAGCAGAAGGCACAATGAGTTATGGTTCCTGCTTGCAGCCAAAGATCGCAGGAACGGGGGCAACGGAATGATTCTTCCCGAAACCTATCAGGCCGCACTGTTTCTAATGATCCTCAGCATGTTGTGCTGGGGTTCCTGGGCCAACACGCTCAAGATGTGCCCGAACTACCGTTTCCAACTCTTCTATTGGGACTACGCTCTCGGCATGGCCGCCGGCGCCGTCTTGCTGGGACTCACTGCGGGCAGTCTGGGCCACGCGGGGCCGTCTTTTTTTGAAGCAGTAGCCCATTCGCAGCTCAGTCCAATCCTTTTTGCGGTCTTGGGTGGCGCCATCTTCAACGTCGCCAATCTGCTGCTGGTAGCCGCCATCGACGTTGCCGGCCTCGCAGTAGCCTTCCCGGTAGGAATCGGCCTGGCACTGGTCATCGGCGCGATTTCAAACTACCTGGTCAGCCCCGCCGCCAATCCCCTGCTTCTGTTCGGCGGAGTGGCCCTGGTTGCCGTGGCCATCGTTCTTGACGCTGCCGCCTATCGCAAGCGCGAGGCCACGGCCAAAGCCACAACCGCACGCGGCATCGTCATTAGCCTCGTAGCCGGAGTGCTCATGGGCTGCTTCTATCCCTTTGTTGCTCGCGCCCTCGGCGGCACGCCTGACCATCCCTCCCCCGGTCCTTATGCTGTCTCGCTCTTCTTCGCGCTTGGCCTGCTTATCTCCACCGTGCCTGCAAACCTGCTGCTGATGGCAAAGCCGCTGGACGGCAAGCCTCCCGTGGAAGGCACCGGCTACTGGACCGCGCCGCTCGGCTGGCACGTTGCGGGTGCGTTGGGTGGAGCAATCTGGTGCCTGGGTGGCGTGGCCAACTTTGTTGCCTCTGGAGCCCACCTCGTAGGCCCGGCCGTGAGCTACACCATCGGCCAGGGCGCGACCATGGTCTCGGCGTGTTGGGGTATCTTTGTCTGGCGCGAATTTGCAGGCGCTCCACGCTCCGCCAAAATCCTGTTGCTCTTTATGTTTGTATTCTTTCTCTTGGGGCTTGGTGCCGTGGCGCTGGCTCCTCTCTACTGAGCTTGAGGGCCTTCTAAATGAATGAATCGCGCAAGCCGATCGTCGTCATAGGCAGCATCAACATGGACCTGGTTGCGCATACGCACCAAATCCCTGTTCCCGGCCAGACCGTCATCGGCACAGGCTTTGACACAACTCCCGGCGGCAAGGGCGCAAACCAGGCCGTCGCCGTGGCTCGACTCGGCTATCCCGTTCAAATGGTCGGCATGGTGGGCGAAGACGTATTCGGCCAGGCTCTGCTCCGCAACCTCTCAAACGCGGGTGTAGGAACAAAAGCCGTCGCGCGCATCTCGGGCCCTTCCGGCGTAGCCCCGATCCTGGTTGCCGAAAGCGGCGAAAACGCGATCGTCGTAATCCCCGGCGCCAACGGCAAAATGGATAAGGCAGCCGTAGACCGTCAGAGTGCGTTGATTCGTTCCGCCGGCATGGTCCTCTGCCAGTTGGAACTGCCCCTGGAAACAGTGAGCCACGTTCTCGCACTCTGCGCTGATGCAGGTGTGCCCGCGCTGCTCGATCCCGCCCCAGCCGCTCCGCTCCCTGACTCCGCCTTTCGCCAGGCTGCCTGGTTCACTCCCAACGAAACTGAGGCTGCCTTTTATCTCGGTAATCAACCAAACTCCGAAGCGGCCGCGCAGCAGTTATTGCAGAAGGGCCTCAAGGGTGTTGTTCTCAAACGCGGTAGTGATGGCGCGTATGTCGCCGTCGCCGGCAAAGCTGCGTGGGTAAGGCCGTTCCCCGTGAAGCCCATCGACACGGTAGCCGCGGGCGACTGCTTCAACGGCGCATTTGCCGTGGCGCTGCTTGAAGGCAATGACCCATGGGCAGCGGCACGATTTGCCTCGGCCGCAGCGGCCATCTCCGTCACCCGCAAGGGAGCGCAGGCCTCCATGCCCTCGAGGGCAGATGTGGAGAGATTTCTCGCCGAGCGTGGGTAACGGATTGCCGGCAATTTCTCTGCGGAATGTGTCAGTTTTATTCGGAGGACGCTGGTCAAATGCTTCGCACATTGAGCCTTGGTATCCTGGCAAGCGCAATCGCCCTCACGGCGGCTGCACAAGATAGTCAATACTCTCCGGTTGGACAACAGATTCCCGCGCCTGTCTGCAACTATCTCTATCACGCCTTCGAGAATGCTGTGCAGCCGGGCTGCGCACCGAACGCCCACGAGCGCTGGCTGCGGGACCTTAGTCACTGGCGCGCTGAGCGCCGCATTCGCGTTACTTTCGACCCCGCGCGCTACGATCTTCCCGCGCTGCGCTGGACTCAATCAAGTTTCATACAGCCGCAGATGATGGTCCAGGATTGCTACTTCTACGACCCGGTTGCCGGACGCTACACCGTAGACCGTTACCTCGACGATCTTGAAAAGCGCTACGGCGGCATCGATGCCGTGCTTGTCTGGTCCACGTATCCCAACATGGGCATCGACGACCGCAACCAGCTTCAGATGGTTGAGTCGATGCCCGGTGGCATTGAAGGCGTGCGGCAGATGGTTGCAGACTTCCATCGCCGCGGCGTCCGCGTGCTCTTCCCCATGATGATGTGGGACGAAGGAACGCACCAGCCTGACCAGCCCTGGCCGCAGTCTATCGCCGCGCTCATGAAACAGATCGGCGCCGACGGTATCAATGGCGATACGCAGGATGGCGTGCCGCTGGGCTTTACGCAAGCAGCCGATGCAATTGGCCACCCGCTGGCCTTTGAGCCCGAAGGCGGCCCCAGCGACGAGGCTCTAAGTTGGAACGTGATGACCTGGGGCCAGTACAGCTTTCCATTCACTCCCATGGTGGACAAGTACAAGTGGCTGGAGACGCGCCACATGGTCAACATCAGCGACCGCTGGAATACGGACAAGACCAGCGACCTGCAATTCGCATTCTTCAACGGCGTGGGCTGGGAAAGCTGGGAGAACATATGGGGCATCTGGAACGGCATCAATCCGCGTGACGCCGAGGCCACGCGCCGCGTAGCCGCCATTGAGCGCGGCGTCGCGCCCTTCCTGGTCAGCCCGGATTGGGAGCCGCACTATCCGACGCATAACTACGGTGTCTTCGCGAGCCGCTGGCCGCTCGCGCAACAAACCGTCTGGACCATCGTCAACCGCAACAACTACGACATTGCAGGCAGGCAAATGACTGTGCCGCTCACAGCCGGCACACGCTACTTCGACCTCTATCACGGCACAGAATTGAAACCTGAGAGCGATGGCCTCTCCACCGTGCTCAGCTTCGACATTGAGGCCAATGGCTACGGCGCCATCCTGGCCACTCCCGGCGAGCCCAGCGATAACATCAAAACGCTCATGAAGCGCATGGCAACAATGACGAAAGAGCCGTTGGCCGGCTTCTCGCACCAGCACGCAATTCTGCCCCAGAGCATGGTGGCAATTGAGCCAACGGCTCCGGCTGCCGAGGCACCTGCAGGCATGATTCGAATTCCTGGCGGAGATTTTGTTTTCAAGGTACAGGGCACTGAGATCGAGGGCAGCGCAGACCCCGGCGTCGACGTGCAGTATTCATGGGAGTACTCTCCGCGGCGCTTCCACGAGAAGAAGATGCAGGTGGCTCCATTTTGCATCGACAAGTTTTCCGTAACCAACGCGCAATTCAAGC
>DASRLI010000124.1:0-9126 GCA_035648535.1 Occallatibacter sp.
GTGGCCAGGATCATCAGGGAGAGGAATCCAAGCGGTAACCAGTACCACCAGGACTGATCGGCAAAATGCAACTGCACCCAATAACTCAGCCACAACGAACAACTAAGCCATGGCGTGATCACATACTTAACGACCGTTTGATTGGTTAGAAGGTCTTCTACCGAGCCCACTCCATTTGCTGCCCATTGCTCCTGCCGATAAAGATTTCGCCATAGGATGTAAACAGACACGATGGCATAGGCCGCCAGCACCAGGCCCGAAACGATCCAAACCCCCGATCCAAGAACCTCCCCATGGCCGGGCCCGGGATGCCAGCCCTCAATCGGCCGCGGTTCGATCAAATGCACAAGAAAGAAGGCGGACGCGAATGCTGTCAGAATCGGTATTTGATTCAGGATCGTGTTCCTCATCCAAATTGCAAACGCAGTCCACGTATCCGTCGAAAATATTCCGCGTGCTGGCGTAAGATAGCTCGAATACCTCTTAAGCCACTCGATGGGCTCTGGCGCTCTCGGCGGGCACCCCGGCTCCGCCTGCGGAATCAGTTCCTCAATGACTTTAGCCCGGCTACCTTTTTGGAGAATCCAGCCAGCCAAAAATTCATGAATGTATCCACCACCCGACACCGAAGAAAGATAGTCAATGTTCGGCAACAGGCCCAACTGAGCTAACCCTTGCATCACTCCGAGGTTGAACGTGGCGCTTCTTATCCCGCCCCCGGAAAAGCAAACTCCTGTTAACCAATTCTCCGCTACAGTCTTATCGATATCCTCTGCGGCCGGGTCGCCTGTCCACACTCCCCTGACCTGCATCTCTTTTTCGACTAGCCACTTGCTCGGGGTGAAATATGACTTGGCGGCTAGCTGCTGCTGCAGTTTGGGATTGGAAGGCAAATCAGCCTGTAGGCCTTCCTTTGAATAGACAATCTCCCCAATTTTGATCGTCGAAGGGAAAATCTTCTCAATCAGCTCATTGATACTCAGTAACTCTGGATGGCTCGTGTATTTTACGGCGACCCTCTGCCGCAGCAATTGATCGCTCTCCAGCGCCTTGCTCAATTTGTTTCTGTCAACCGACTTTCCCTCGATCTCCACCGTGGCAGGAAAAGCTTCCTCTAGAAGCCGCCTGCAATACATCTCAAGCATCCACTGGCTACGTGGATACCCGCAGGCTTTCCCAACGTGCTCACGAAAACTAAGGCTCCCATCTTGAAGCGCGCTGCGTAGAGCGTTTTCATCTTTGTAACTTATTGATCCGATTCGAACGCTCTCATGCTTTTTGTCCTTCTTTCTCTGAAACGCAACCTCAACAAGGCACTCCCAGTACAACTCGTCCGAAGCATAGTGATACTTCTCCGCCACCAGTTTCCGCAGCTTGGGAGAAGCAAGCAGCTCTTCAAATAACTTGTCGCGCGCATAGGTCAACCCACAAATCTCTACCGTGGCGGGAAATGCCATTTCCACCAGACCATCGCTCGTCGAATCGTTTGTATCGTCCCCATGTTTCCTCGCGACGCGAACTCTGAAACCCGCATCATTCTGCAGTGTCGCGCGTAACTCTTCTTTGCTATACGAATTGCTTCCAATCCACACCATCGCGGGAAACGCAACGACGACCAATCGCTCGCAATACGGCCGATCTGCCGCCATTTCCATTTCAACTTCCGGTTTCTCGCTCATGAGTTCTCCAATTGCGATCGAGTCAGCTTATTACTTCAGCTGTGGGTTCAGGCGTTGCAGGGCTCTTCCATTGGGTGCAAAGAACGTCTCGATGACGAATGAAATAAACCGACGAGTGAAGATGGTGCTGTGGTCAGGCACAACGTCAGGGTCAATCTCCATCAACCAGTAAGGCGTACCGTTGCAACGGTTGGGGCGCTCTTGAATAGCAAAACAGGCTTTGGTATCTGCAAGCTTGAATGTGCTGACAATGTTCAGGTTCTGCTTGTTGAAGAGGTCCCTGTCGCAATTGGCAATGGCATTGGGATCCTGGATTTGAATTGTCTGCCCCGTTGACGACACCCGCATTTGATTTGCACCAACGGCTTTCAACATGACATGGCTTTGCAGAATCTGCATGTGGGGCGCGCTGCTCAGGTAGTAGGAGCCTTGCGATGCGGCACCCTGCTCCTTTGTCGTTAAAGACCAGGTTTCATGTTGTGAGTTGTGAGGGTCGAAACAGCTCAATTCATATTTCTTACTCGGAGTCTGGTCTAAATCCATGAAACTCCCATTGGCTTTGAAGCCCAGGTATGGAAGGCCGTGACCGATCGGGAGTGCGACCTTGGTCGCCATATCGGCAGTGGACGTTAGCGAGACAAACAAGGGTCGGTCCAGGTCAGGATCTTTTGAGATCTCTTCGTTCGGGTTGCCGAGAGGCTGATATCTGAACCGGTTGTTCGTCATGAAATCCAGCATCTGTTTGGCCTCGGTGGCGGCACCGGCTGGATTAATGAAAATGACAAGATCGGCGCGCGAATTGGCCGCATGGCTAGCCGCGACCTTCTCTTCGTTCACGTTCGCCGAATCAGGGTCAGCCCCCTTCGAATCGTTACTGTAGATGGAGGCCTCTGCGATTTGGCTTGCTGTTGCCTCAGTCAGCGCCCGCTCAAGTAAGAGTCCGCCAAAAGAATGCCCGATGAAGATCGCTAAGGCTCGGTGATTCTGGTGGGTGCGCGTGGCAATTTGCGTGAGCGCACTTGACAGAGTTGCGCCGGAAATACGAATTGCCGTTGCTTCGCGATTGAAATAAGAAAACTGGCGAGCAACCGGAAGGTAACTGCGAACAAGATCACCGCGCCATCCGATGTAGATTCCGATTACATGGTGGGGTTGATTCATCGCTGCGAAATGCTGGTAGACCTCCCGCAACGCGGCTTTGAAGCCCCTGACGTTGTCGTTCCCCAAGCCTGCGTTGTTCTTCCAACCGTGGACAAACGTGATGACAATGGGATCGGCATTTTCAATCCCATTGGCCCTGCGGATCAGGCTGAGAGCCGTGTCAAGTTCGACCTTATCGTAGGGTTCGCCCATATCATCCAGCTCAATGAATGCGAGACAGATAGGTGTATCCGCATTGACGCAGTCCTTGACTGGCTGTTCAGTGGCGTTTGTCTCCGCAGGATCGCCATCGACAGGTGACACTTCGATTGTGGGGTGGAATGGACTCAAACGGTACGATTGCAGCGGTACATGACAGCCTTCAAGCGTAAGCAGGAGGAACGCTGCTACTAACGGCATCTTGATCGGATTCATGGGTGGACCCCGGCACTGGACTTTGGTTGGCCGCCGCGGCGAAAGAATGCGCCGAGCAGGTTTGTAATCTCTGGTTTGTACTCTGTGTAGAAGCTTGAGAGCAGAGCGGTGCCAAAAGCGCCGGCCGCACGCTGGCCCACCTGCGCAAAAGTGTTTTCGCTCCCTGGATACCAGGGATAGCCTGCATAAGCTCCAGCGGCCTCCCCTGCAAATCGCGAAAATGCGGGGATTCGATGGCCATTTCCTTTGACCGTGGAATGGCGCACAGTCACAACGTCGTACCATGCGTGCCCAAATCGCTGCCATCCGTCATGCGAAAGAGAATCCAGGCTCGCCGCGGTTGATGTTGCGCAACCGTTGGCAGTGCCGGGGGAAGCACGCGTCGCGAGAGCGGAAACAGCATCCCGGTGACGAGCGACGGTTGCGGGATCGTCTCTGTAAGCCAGAAAACGCGGATCGTCCTTCAAAATGAGCCCGACGAGATATTGCGCGGATCCCTTGCCGAGCGCCTGCGTATAGCGAGATCCAACACGATGGCCGTAGCCATCCCAGGTACGTTTCCACTCCGGAGGAGACTTGATCACCTGTGCGCCCAATCCAAATACCACGGCTCCCAACACTGTCTGGTCGGTAACGGAACCGGAGACAAAATCGAGTGTTCTCTGCGTTGGCGTGTAACTACAGTCTGTTGTTTTGGTGAGGTCGGTTGGAAATGCACCGGGGCATACAACAATCTGCTCGCACCCGGTTGTTGCTGTAGTTTGCGGGCGCGTAGCCTGCACGATCAATAGCGGCGCGATGAAAAATAGCATCGGGAGGGGCCTTGGCATTGTCAATTCCAATCGATCCGGTTACGAAAGCAGATCACGGAAGTAGTTGTTGAGCAACCGGTCCTGCGGATCGTATTGCTTGCGGGTGTCTTCAATGGCTTTCAATCTATCCCCGTAAGCCCCTTGGAGAACGGCGGCACTCAGGCCCGGTGTCTGGTTCATCAACGGCTTCCCATTACGGCTAATGCAGAACTCGTTGTACGCTGCAAGAAAGTCATCCCATCCTGGATTCGCGGTCGAGACCGGATCAATAGTCATCACTGTTCCGTCGTAGGAATAGGAGAGCAGCGACTTCTGATCCTGCGCGATGCGATAGCCAACGTAGAGAAGATTTGAGCGGTATCCTTTTTGCGCATAGTAATCCGTGCAGAATTTGTAGAAGCTGCTGAGCGCTACGGGAAAATCATCTTCAGGAAAGGCAAAGAGACTGAAGGTATAGCGGCTGTCGTTGGAAACTGGCGGATACTGGATGATCTGGTCGGGCGGAATGGTGTAGTCGCTCGAAACAATGGTTTCCAATTGCAGGCGCCACGCCGCGTTGAACCCGTCAATAATGCCGTAGCGTATGGACGGTATGGAAACATTCTGTTCGGTATCATGCCCAAACTTTGGACCCGATGTGCCCCAAATGTGGTTTCTCAGCGCCCACGCCGCATGATTCGGCTCGCCTGTCGCACCCGGATTGTACTTGCGAAACTCGACGGTAATCTTGTTATCGAAGGGAAAGATGTAATACATCATCGAATAACCCAGGGCCTTGAGGTCGGGCAGAGCGGCGATAAAATCTTCAAGGCTATACGTGGTGTGGTGTACATGCATCGGCGTCAGTGGTCGAATTGCATAAGTGACCTCATAGATAATCCCAAAGAGACCATAGCTGCACCGCACTTTCTGCATCAGGTCAGGCTGCGCGTCTTCGGTGACCGCGAGAATATCGCCGCTTGGCAGCACCATCTTGACGCCGGTGATATACGAACCAACCTGCCCGTATTCGCCTGGGAAGGACGCGTCCTTTGTTCCCGCACATGCAGCGCTGCCGGCAGACAGGCTGCCGATTTCAGTGTTCACATAGAACTGCAGGTTTTTTGCCTCGAGTGCCTTTGCCATGTCGAGATGCACAGCATCTGCTTGAACCGTCAGGCTGTTTTGCCCGATGCTGAGAATCTGGTTCATCTTCATCCGGATCAGCGTGCCTCCGTCAGCGACGCCGCACGGCGCTGTTGAATGGTTGGATCCGACAGCTCGAACGGGCGAAGGATACTTCACCGGATCCTTCATGACTGCGACGATGTCGTCCACTGAGTTCGCATCGACAATCACGCTTGGATGCGAAACAATGTTGCCAAACCAATTCGTCACGGTATTCGTTGCCATTTATCCCCCTAGCTGAACTGAACCGAAGCGACATCACGATCAGGTCGATATGTCGAAATAATTCCGGGGACGGATAGTGCATCGCAAAATTGCAAGTCAAATGTTCGCGCTTACAGGCCCGCTGAACGTTGGTCCAACTCCAATAGTGATTCGAAATGGACGATCGTTTCACTCTGGTGCTGCAAACCGCCGATATTCCGTCTCATTGATTCGCAAAGGCGTCATCGGACTCGGTTCCGGGGCGCGGCTTCCACGCCAGGCTGTAGTACTGGCCTCGATCCCGTGCCCATGGATCAAACGCGTTGACCACGTTTTTCAACTCCGGAGCTAACTCCGGGATGTTGCGCATAAGCATGCGCTTCATTGGGGATACCGGTTGCTTATGTCCATTCGGAGTTTCCTTTTCCATCATTGCTGGGCCGGGACCGTTATTGTTCACCCAGTTGATACCGAGCGTTGTATAAAACTCCGGTCGGAAGCAGGAAGTGAAAAAGCGGTCGCTGAAAAGTCTGCGCGAGGCATTGAGAATAAAAACGACGAACTGAGTTTCGGAAATCGCAAATCCATGGGGACGACTATACTCCGCCAGGTAGCCGACCGCAGTATCAACATCTTCAATGTTGTCGATCAGCGTTCCATTTGGATGACCAAGGCAGTCGTTGATTGGCGAACCATCATCATTGACCTGTGCGTCGGTAATGACTTTCGATGCATCGCAAACGTGCTGGCCATAGACCTCGCGCAAAGTCCGAACCGCATCCCGCTGCTCGAGATGCTCGGGCGAGCCGGGCGCTGCCGCAGGATCCATAAAATCGTCAAAGCTGGTCAGCTGGCGAAGTCCATATTGCCGCCGAAATTCGTTGAAGCGTGGCACTCCATGCTCACGATCGCGAATAACGTCGAGCGCCACTACATCAATCTGTTGGGTCTTGCTGTCGAGTCTGCCTATCTTCAGGTTTTGGAAAAAGAGCGGCGAGTTGTGCAGCGTGAGAATCCCCAGCCTTTGACGGCCCAGTGTCAGCCCCCAATTTGCCAGCCCCATCGAATGCGTAAAGTCGGTTGCCTTGCCCTGAAAAGTTTCGACAACTGGAATTCGCTTCGCGATTTTATTAGGGTCGGCCTTGAGATCGCGATATTCAAGAAGATCGGGAACTAGCGGATGCAGGCGGTAAACCGAAACAAACTCTTCGGGAAAATTGAAAGGTGAGCCGAAATGATTTACACCGCCGTTGGTGTATTTCGGATTTGTAATGTCATATCCATTTACTTTGCTGCCAAGGCCGAAGATCCCCGGTCCGGATGCGAATACGGAGTACCACTCCGTCGCTTCTGAAGTTTCTGTGGACTTGCCAAAGTTCTTGACCACAACATCGCTCAAGGCTTTCGACAACAATCCACCGTTGGCGCCCAAAAGGCCGTTCCAGTTGCCGTTCATTCCCAGGTAAAGCGGCTCGTTGTAGAGCAACTGGGGAGTCCACTCGGTGGTGTGGATCTTGGCAATCTCTGCAGCGACCACCAGACGAGCGATCTCGAACAGTTGATCAGGAGTTACATCGCGATAGTGGATGACTTGCTTAGGCTGGGATGGGTCGCGGAGACCGCAATCTGCGTTCGGTGTTTGCGCGGCGATTCGACGGAATTCAGCGACAAACGAATCATGCTCGCGAGCAAACAGGTTGTGCAGGAAACTGAGGCCGACGGTCCAATTGTCAGGAAATCCGGCCGCTTCCTGTCCCGCCCATTCAGGATTGATTGGGGCACTCGCATCAAATACCGGCAGGTATCCGGTGCCCGGCTGACCGGCCACCGGAACCAGAAGCAGCTTCGCCGGATCGGCTGGGTCGCGCTTCACGCGCTGGCGAGACGTGTCATCGTAGCCATACAGTTGCGAAGCATCCCACCAGGCAGTATTCGTGTTGCTCATTGTCTTCGGCGCGCGCGTCAAATACGTCCGGCCGCCAGAGGAGAATGTGTCCGGTGGGGAATCCTGGGCAACATACCCCTTGTCTATCCTGTCATCTGGGCGGCAGCCTAATTTCTGTATGTCTTCAGGGGTGAGCGGCTGTTCGACGTTATCTACCAACTTTGTCTCGCAGCCCACCTTCATGTATTCGGCTTGATTGTGCCCTTCCTCGAGATGCGAGAACCAGTCATGAGTCATGAACTGGATCCAATACGCCGCTAGCACGTTAAAGAATGGCGCCTTCTTGTAATCGCAATTGGCGTCCTTCGAATCCCCCGGCAAGCCATATCCCTCATTGCATTTTGCCGGGTCTGACTGAATTCGCGTGAATAGACGGCGGCTGATTACCTGCGGGTCCGGCTCCATCATTGAAAGCCGATTGCCGTGGCGATTCCGCGTCAGTTCGTTCAGGCCCAGATCGGGGAACGAAGACTCGAGTTCAACATTCCGCGCAAACAGCATGCCCGATGAACCCATGGCGGGATTCAAGATGTCGTTACAAATGCCTGACAGGTTCCGCCAGCGAATCAAGTTACCGGTGCAAACCTGCGATCCATCGCCGCCGACGTCCTTGTACGACGGGTTGGTGGGCTGGAGCCTCATCTCCGGCCAGGTCTTAAGGGACGAGCCACCGATCCCGTTGCGGCCCTCAACGTACTGCGAATAGGTTCCAGAATTGTCGAAAAGATTGAACTTGATAAGGTCGACCCTCTGCAACTCTAAATCCAGCAACGCTCCGGCGACACCACGTTGAGCGGGAAGCTTGGATGAGATAAAGCCAGTTGGCAGGGATGTCATGTCACCGGTGCCCCAGTAGTTTGCCCAATCAACCCAGGGCGTTCCGCGAAAGTTAAGGGCTTGTTCGCCGCCGCGGCAAAGAACGGTTGCCTCAGAAAGCTTGCCCTGAAACCGCAGGCCGCGCGTGTCTGGAATCTTGAGTGCACCGAGTTGGTCGACGACCATCTGAGCGCAAGCCAGCAGAGCTTTCGCCTCCTCCTGCTTGTTCGAAGTATCCTGAGAAGGACTCTGGCTGAATGCGGGGATGGCATGCAAGATGAGCAGGCAAATTGCTGCGGACTTGATGGGTGCGAACCTTCGGGACCTCATGACTCCTCCCAGATCTACCTGGACCAATCCAGTGGCGAAGGTTGTCCTTCAGGCGAGCAGAGAATAGAAAATGTTTACTTCTCTGATTCCTGCACTTCAACTCGCGAACACATTGATCGGTGGCATTTCCCGGACTTATTGGGATCTGGGCAAGGGGTACAAGTCGTAATACTTCATTCTCCGCGCTGTCGAACCGCCTTGCGGTGGACAATCTTTCGGCGATGGCCCATTAGAAGAGACCCCAATAATGGCAAATCTTCTAAGCCTGTCGAGCGGCAGTGTGCCATTCGATGAAAGCGGGCTTCATTGCGCACAGCTGGTTATGCGCACAACTGATATTGATGTAACCCTTCGCATATCGATTAGACACGCCACAGATCTACCTCACGCCTGCGACTGGTCTGGGACCTGAAGAATGAAAAAATGAGGATCGGTGGTCTTGGAAGTCAAGGGGGAACCAACCGCCTAAATGCTAACCAATCGACTCTAGACAATTTGCCAAGGCTGATCCGGAATGTCAAGCGTTTTCTGGGCACAGGTCAACACGAGGGTACTATCAGCCGAGACCTTGCAAAGCGGCGCGGCCGTTGACTGGCAC
>DASRLI010000125.1:0-4901 GCA_035648535.1 Occallatibacter sp.
ACGCTCGAGCTCTTCGAGCATCATTTTGCGAAGACGAGTCACAGTGTGTTACCTCCTGTGACTCACACACTATCCCGGCCACAAAACTACTCGTCAGCCAATACTGCAGCGACCGCGGCGCCTGCGGCTTCGTTCTCACCGCCAAACCGGAAGTAACCCCACTTTGGGGATTAGAGACGAGTTGGCGACCATCCTACCGGAACCCGGAACCGCGGCCACAGCCGGGCTGGAAACGCGATTTGGGCTGTTGTCGACAGTTGACAGTCGAACCGCCTAGGGAAATTCTGATTTATACTTGTCCAATCTTCCGTTGCACAACGGAAATCCCATGCCGTACCCGCTCAGCCTCTTTGGGGGATCCTATGCGGAAAAAGTGGAATCTGAACGACTGCAGCAAGCCGGGGGAACCCGCCGCTCCTCCTCTGCCAGAGTTAACGGCTCCAAACGACATCCCTCCGGCAACGAGTGCCGAAAGCCATGTCGGCCCGGTAATCAACAACGGCGTCGCAGTCACTCGCAGCCTCTTTTGGAAAAGAATTCACGCTTTCCCACTGGATTGTGGCGCCTCCTGTGGTCAGCAGATCTCTTTCACGGCAGGATTCTCGCGAACGAGGGCCCTCGAACTTGAGTCCAAAATCGGAGCCAAACTCGACTACCTTCTTCCTGGCCTCAGTGCCGGCATCTCGGGAAAGAGAAGCACCACGGTCTCGCATTCCACAGGGGAAACCACCACGCATACGTGCTCGGTAAAAGCTCCCGAATGCAACGGTATCAACCACGCAGAATACCAGTTGATCGAGCGATACACATTCGAGTATCGGGGCGGCTTCTTCGGGAACACCCCACTTGTCGACTCGATAGAAGACCCTCAAGATGTTTTTCGATTCTCCAAGATCTTCTATCCACTAACCGGGTGTTGTCCGGCTCAGGATGATCAGCGTGCTCAGCTGCGGGCACAGGGGCACATTGTGCCGATCGTTGCTCGTGACGGCTCTCTGGCAGCTATCCTTCTCACACAGCCTCAGGAAGATGGCACATTTCAGGTAGACGGAAGCGACGAACTCTTTCGCCTGGGGGACCCGGTCCCTTCCGAAGTGATCGTTCGATCTTTGGGCCTGACGGGGGAACTGAGCGAAGATTGGTCCGTTGCTTCTCCCCGTTGGGAAGCGTATGAGGGATCGATCAGCGCTCTTTACCCGAAACAGGCCCCGAGGTCGAAGGGACTTGGCAGCGACCTAACGATGCTGGTGCTCGGAGTCGTCGCCGGCGGCGCTCTCACTGCGGCTCTTTCCTTGCTGAAGAGGAATAGACTGGATCCTCCCGCGGAGCGGACCTCCTCGAAAGACCTCGTCCTGAAAGATCATGCACCGGAGTCGGGCGGACTTTCCCGCGAAGAATTCAAAGTAACCTTCCCGGAGGACGCTGTATCTCCTCACGCTCCTGCCCACGCACAAACATACACGGCTTTTGAGTCGGAGTAGAACCCCGGTCCGCCGCTTGTCGCCGAACTCCCCAGGGGAGTACCGTCACCGACGTATCAGACGTACTTTGTCGAGCGCTCTATATCGTTGCTTTCGAAATGAAGGATGAACTCGTACGCAAAATCCAGCATGTCCTTGACCGACCAATCACCAACGAGATGCAGGTGGTCTATTTGCTGGTCGAGATGCGCAAGCTCATGGACCGCGAGGCTTATAAAGATCAGGTCTTAAGAATGTTCTGCAACTGGATTGTTCATACCAGTCTTGAAAACCGGGCCGAAGGCAGCACGTTGATCCTCCGGGAATTCGACGATTTAATGACTCGTATTTTTGAGCGCAAAGAGCGTTTACCTCATTTCGAGCACGTCTCGTTCAGAGCATTCCGAGAGGCGCTTATGCGCTGCTTTGAGAGTTTCGGCTTATCGGCCAAATTCATCAAGGACATCGATCACTGGGAGAAGTTGTTCAATCTGTACTCGTCAATCGTCGGTGATTGTCCCATCGTCTTTAGAGCATCCAAGATGAAGTTGAAATACATAAATAGAGTTGACCTTCGGGGTGTTGGGTACGGTCCCGTTATCAAGCAGTGGCCGATACTCCAGTGGCGGCTCACCTTGAATGATGGTAAGACAATGAATTGGGCTTTCACTTGGGGTGAACGTGCCTGGATTGCATCTACTCATCTTTTCGAAGGAGGCATCATGAGAAGGCCAATAGCGAGAATTCAACTGCATCTCCTAATCGCGCTGTCTGTTGCTGTACTTTTGCTGGTCGCGTGCAAGCGGAACGGTGACAGGCCAGTGCATACGGAAATGCCAGAGGCGCAACCGCGGGTCACCATCGTTTACGACCGGATGTATTCAAATGTTGCCGTCACGGGTTATCTAACCTGAAGTTCCAGCGCTTTTGAAATGGTCGGTGAAGGCTAGGGCCCTGCAATTGCAGGGCTCTAGCCTTTTTCGTATTGTTTATTCCGATGCAAAATGTAGCCATGTATTATGATAATATTTCTTGACTGAGCATGATCGATATGCGATGATGTGGCCATGCATATCGATGGCGTGCCGAACCGCACTTCGCGCCCAACCTACCTGCTCCGTGAGTCGTATCGTGAAGGCAAGAAGGTCCGCAAACGAACGCTGGCTAATCTTTCAGCACTTTCTGACGAGCAGATCGAATCGATTCGTGCGGTGCTGTCCGGACAGAGCATGCGGCCCGCCGAGCAACTATGGGAGACGATTCGTTCACGCTCTCATGGGGCAGTGCAAGCGGTGCGTGTAGCCATGCAGAGACTGGGCTTCGAGTCCTTGCTTACCTCACGACCGAGCGCTGAACGCGATGCGGTGTGTGCGATGGTGGCCGCGCGGATCTTATCCCCGCACACCAAGCTGGCCACCACGCGCTGGTGGCACACGACGACTCTGCCCGAGGAGTTTGGCGTCACCGAGGCGGATGAGAACGATTTGTACGCGGCGATGGACTGGTTGCTCGAGCGCCAGCCGGCCATTGAGAAGAAGCTTGCGGCGCGCCACTTCCGCGAAGGAGGTATGGCGCTTTATGACTTGAGTTCGAGTTACTTCGAAGGTCGGTGCTGCCCGTTGGCCAAGATCGGCTACAGCCGTGACGGCAAGCGCAATACCCTGCAAGTGAACTACGGACTGTTGACCAATCGCGCCGGGTGCCCGGTGGCCATCTCGGTATACGAGGGCAACACCGCCGATGCGAGCACACTGTCGGATCAAGTCCAGCAACTGCGCGAGAACTTTGGCCTCGAGCGCCTGGTACTGGTCGGGGATCGGGGGATGATCTCCCATAAGGCGATCGACGGCTTGCGCTCGCTGGACGGACTGGCCTGGATCACGGCGCTGAAGAGTTCGCAGATCCGTGCGCTGGTCCAGGGTGGTGCCCTGCAACTGGGCCTCTTCGATGAGCGCAATCTGTTCGAATTCGCCCATCCGGATTATCCGGGTGAGCGGCTGATGGCCTGTCGTAACGCCGATCTGGGATGCTTGCGGGCCCACAAGCGCGAGGCATTACTGGTGGCCACCGAGCGGGAACTGGAAAAGATCCGCATCCGCGTCGAGAACGGTACACTCCACGGTCAGGACAAGATTGGAGTCCGTGTCGGCGAGGTGGTGAACAAGCACAAGGTAAGTAAGCTCTTCGCCCTCACCATCGAAGACAGCCGATTCGCATTTCATCGACTCACCGAGCAAATTGCCGCCGAAGCGGCTCTGGATGGCATCTACATCATCCGCACCAGCGTGCCCAAAGAACAAATGGACTCCGCCGAGGCGGTGCGCAGCTACAAGGCGCTTGCCGAAGTCGAGCGCGCGTTCCGCTCGATCAAAACGCTCGACCTGCATGTCCGCCCCATCCACCATTGGCTGGAGACTCGAGTCCGTGCGCACATCTTGCTATGCATGCTGGCCTACTACGTCGAGTGGCATATGCGGGAAGCATGGCGTGCTTTGCTGTTCGCTGATGAAGATCTGAAAGCCAAGACGCATCGCGACCCGGTAGCACCCGCGAAGCGCTCCGCTGCAGCACTGCGGAAAGCCGCCACCCATACTCTGGATGACGGCTCCTCGGCCCATAGCTTCCGCACTCTGTTGCAAGAGTTATCGACTATCGTCCGTAATACCTGTCAGCCACCCTCGGACATAACAACCGCTCTGACCTTCCAAATGACGACCACACCGAACCCTACCCAGCTGAAAGCGATTCAGATGTTGCAAGCAATCACGGTGTAGACACTCACACCACAGCACAAATTGCTCGAACTCATTGAGCACAAAGAAATACCCGTCGTCGCCGCTCAGAACTTCAGTCTAACCATGCACCCGTGCCCATCACAATCTAGTGAAATGTGTGAACACAATGGCCGAGACCAAGAGAGTGCGTTTTACGCGAAGTTCGCAACCGCTTTCCAGTTCGTACCAGCCTGTTCTGGTCTTTCGTTAATTGCGCTTGACAGTCCCGGCGGCGATTCACCAAATACCACAGAAAAGCTCTTTCGAGTCCCGACAAAAGCTCAGTGGAAGCTCAACGTGAGCTTCACGCCAGGGCATGAAAAGCAAGCGTGGTCGATGGCGCCCATGACGAAATTGAACAACTCATCAGGCGAAGGCGACGCTCATTCGATGGCGCAGACCGTCTGTTTAATCGCAAAGGAAGCCGGCGGCCAAGTCGTCGAGTAGTGCGCGCTAGACGCCCCACAAGATCAACGCCAGATGCTCTCGGCACTGGATTTCTGGAAATAGTCAAGATCGGACGGTTCCACGCAGAGTTTCTTTTGCGTCACGCTTAATGTCCTTTTGTCTGACGTACAAATCTAAACCAACATTTAGGCCCTGTACTCCGGTGGCACACGGCTCAAAAATATGTGAAGTAATTTACTTATCTCATACGGGATATACG
>DASRLI010000126.1:0-3292 GCA_035648535.1 Occallatibacter sp.
GAGCTGCTTTCCTCGACCGCTGACCAGGAGCGCACGCAATGAGGCAACCTTCTTCAGCACGCAGCCTGCTCCTGCCACTTGTGCCTCTCTACAGGTTCGCACTCGCGCTCCGCGAACTTCGGCTTGGCAGCAAGCTGGAGCAGGTGCGCCGCCTGCGCTTTCCAGTCGTCAGCATCGGCAGCCTTTCCGCGGGCGGCTCGGGCAAGACTCCGCTCACCATCGCGCTGGCGCAGGCCCTCACGCAGCGCAGGATGTCTGTCGACGTGCTTTCGCGTGGCTATGGCCGCAAGAGTCAAACAGCGATTCGCGTCAACCCCAATGGCGCAGCCGAAGAATTCGGCGACGAGCCTCTGCTCATCGCGGCGGAATCAGGCGTACCGGTCTATGTGGCCGCGCAACGCTACGATGCAGGCCTGTTGGCCGAACGCAGCTCCGCGGATTCATCTTCTGGTGTGCATCTTCTGGATGATGGATTCCAGCACCGCCAGCTTTATCGCGATGTGGACATTCTCTTGCTCGATGGCCGGGATTGGCACGATCACTTGCTGCCGGCGGGAAACCTGCGCGAGCCGATCAAGTCACTGCACCGCGCCACCGTCCTCGTGATTCCCGACAGCGACCCGGAACCGGAGGCGAAGCTGAAAGCCGCAGGCTGGCAAGGCCCCATCTGGCGCGTGCATCGCCGCATGGAGGTTCCACACATCGCCGGTCCTGTTGTCGCCTTTTGTGGCATCGCGAGGAGCGAACAGTTTTTTGCGGGACTCGAGGCGGCCGGCCTGCATGTTGCCTCGCGCATCGCATTCGCTGACCATCACCACTACAAGGCCCACGACCTCGACTGCATTCAAGATGCTGCCCGCAGCATCGGCGCAACGGCTGTCGTGACGACTGAAAAAGACCGTGTGCGCCTGGGCAGGCTGGGCGCATCTCTTTCGCTCAAAACCGCTCGCTTGCGGATTGAAATCGAAAATGAATCCGCTGCCGTAAGCTGGCTCGAAGACAGGCTGGCGAACTCGCCAGTACGCAACTCATAACATCGCTGGTTGGCCAACTGCTCCGCTATTACTTCACCGCACCTGGCTGCAACTTACACTTTCAGGAAAATCTTGTTGCGATAAAGTATCCACACCGGAATGAAACAGATGGCCATAAACGAGAAGGAGTAGCTAAACGCAGCCCACCCCGGATTTGGAATCTGACCACAGATATGAATGCGTGCCCATCCAAGCGCGTTCATTTCGCGTCCGTCTGACGGAAAACGAAAGAGTTCCACAATGCCCGGAAGCAGTTCACTGACCATGTAGGCGGCGATGGCATTTGAGCCGAAGACAAGCCAGGGCCAGACGACTCCTTGTGTCCAACCTTTTTCTTTCCCCCAGCCTTTTATCTCGACTGCCCAGAACGCCAGCGCAAACACCGTGAGCGACCACCCTGCCGCAGCCAGCACAAACGAACTGGTCCACATCTTCTTGTTGAGTGGAAACCAAATCGACCAGAAATAGCCTGAAGCCAGACAGACGGCTGCACCGACAGCAAGACCGATTGCTTTGGTCTTCACCTCCCGCTGCGAGCGAAGCCACAACCCGGTAAGGACACCCAACAGCGCCGTACCAAGCGCGGGAATGTCGCTCAGCAGCCCCTCAGGATCGCGCAGGCTGTGCGTCGTATAGTCCTCGTACAGGTGGCCGGGCATCAATTGCCGGTCAAGCCAGGCAACGATGTTCTGGTCCGTGTCGAGGAACGCTACGTCGCGCCCTGGCATCCCCGCTCCCGGCACCGGAACCCAGCGCACCAGCACCCAATAACCGACCAGCACAAGCACCAGTGCCGCAACCTTGGTCCACACACGCTTATCCCACAGGTAGAAGAGTCCGACCACGAGGTAGCAGACGGCGATCCGTTGCAGAACCCCATAGAACCGCATGTGAACGAGGTGGAAGTATGGAAAGCTGTTGACCACAATCCCCAGCAGATACAGAATGCAGGCCCGCTTTGCCGTGTGCCACGCCAACTGGGCTCGCGTGGCTCCCCTGGCCAGCCTCGCCTCATAAGCAAACACAATGGATGCGCCCACCACAAACAGGAAGGTGGGGAATACCAGGTCGGTGGCGGTCAACCCGTTCCACTCGGCGTGGTGCATCTGGGCCCAGGCTGAGCGGCCTCCGTTGTTATTCACCATGATCATGAACGCGATGGTGACGCCGCGCAGAATGTCGAGCGACAGCATCCGTTTGACGGGGGCGGGAGCAGGTGCCGGGTTGGTCATGACGACAGGGATCTCCTGTGAACCTGATGCGTTGATTGCACCTACCCTACGCTGCCAGGGCCACGCTCGCCAAGTGCCTGGTGCGGGAGAACAGGGGATTGTACTTAGGACCAGGGTAGGCAAGCGGAAACAGGCTCATACGCAGCAAGCCCGGACCTCAAGGATCCGGGTTTGCTGATTCGCTCGGCTAACAACTCCAAGGGCACTTTTGTTTCTGCCTAGTGCACAGTCAGCTGAACTGTCGCAGTGTGCGAGTTCCCTCCTCCTGTGCCTTTGACGACGATGTTAAAGGTGCCCGTCGATGCTCTGCGGCTCACGCTGATATTCATTGTTGAACTGCCGTTTCCACCGGAAATCGAAGATGGACTGAAGCTAATGGAGGTCCCGCTTCCCTGTCCCGATGCTGACAACGAGATTGAGGAGATATTGCCTAGCGTGACTGCAGTGGTGATCTTGGAAGAGCCCGAAGAACTTCTTGAGATGCTGAGCGATGTCGGGTTCGCCAAAATCGTAAAGTTCGGCGGCGCCGCGGTAACTGTGAGGGTGACAGTCGTGGTTGCAACCGTGGTGTTCGGATCCGAGCCCGTACCAGTCACAGTTACAGTAAATGTCCCTGTCGCGGCCGTTGCTGTTGCAGTAAAGGTCAGCACTGAATTGCCGGACGGGCCGATCGGATTTGTGGCGAAGCCCACCGTAACTCCCGAAGGCAGGCCCGACGCCGACAACGTGATCGATGAACCGTATCCGCCGAATGGAGTGCTGGTGACAGTGGAGGTTCCGCTTGTGCCTTGCACAATTGAAAGTGCCGAAGCGGCAAGCGAGTAGCCCGAAGTTGGAATAGCCCCGGTAAGAGCGGCAAGAAGCCCCGCATTCGGACTGCCCCAACCAGTAACCAGGTCGTACCCTTTGACCGCCGAATAGCTGCCGGAGGTTCCGCTGGTGATGTCGTGGAAGTTGGTGGAATAGGCAGCGGACAGAGCGCCGCCGGACACGTTCTGCGCGTAGATCGTCGGGTTGAGGAACCCG
>DASRLI010000127.1:0-3127 GCA_035648535.1 Occallatibacter sp.
GATAGTCACCTGCGGCGTGGCGCACAAAAACCCGTGCCGGTGCACCATGTACTCCGGCCCCTGACCCAACTCGACGGGCACAATATGCCCTGGGACCTTGGCGGCAAACGCTACCTCGCCCGGATACTGGAAGGCCCGGTACTCGGTCATGAAGATGCTTCCGCCGCCGGCCACCCGCTTTAACACCCCAAACAGCCCGCCGCCCCCGCCCATCTGCGTATGCGTCGCCATCTGGACCGAGCCTGTCATCCAGGAAAGCTCTCCGCTCTCTGAATACACGCTCTCGTTGGGATCGAGTTGCACCTCAAGCACTGGCATGGTCGTGCCCTGAATCCGTGTCTGCATGGTAAGAACCTCCTGTCACGGACAGTGTACCTGTCCCGAGTCGCCTGTCCAGACACAAATTCAAATTGCGATCGATCGCGCTGGTCACCGGGATGCCGGGCATCCCATCTTCACCAATTCGCGTCTCCTTGCGAACCGGTTGAGACGGGATATCCATCACTAAAGTCCTTGATAGTTCTCCATCGACTCCAGCCAACCCACCTCAAGAGCCCCGTGCCTCATCCTTGCGGATTGTTTCTGCCGCAAGGGTGGGAAGCCACAGCCCTCAACCAGCAAAACCACTTCCATCATTGATTCTTTTTCAGATGCACGCCCAGAAACTTCTTAATCCCCTCCAGGTTTGCCGCATAGAACCGGGGATCGGCCCAGAACGTATGCTTTCCTCCCTCGGCCTGGAAGAACTCGACCGGCACATTCGCAGCCTTCAGCGCATTGGTAAAAGCAACCGCTTCAGCGAACGGCACGCTCTGATCCACCGTTCCATGCCCCACATAAAACGGCGGCGCGCCGCCATGCACATGAAACTGCGGAGAAGCATCCTTGCACTCCCGCGGCATCGCCGTGCACTTACCGCCCAGATAATCTGCCACCGAGGTCGACACCGTCTCGTCCTGCGCCGTCAGGTCCAGCGCTCCGTTCAGAATCACTGCCGCCTGCACCCGCGCTTGCGCGCCCGCCTTCGCTTCTTTTGCAGATGGCGCAGTGTCAAACGTCGCCCCTTCCGGATCGAGCGCCACCAGCGCAGCCAATTCCCCACCCGCGGAACTGCCCGCCACCGCAACCCGCGCAGGATCGAGCCGATATTCAGCGGCATGTTCCCGGAAGAACTTCACCGCCGCAAGCGATTCATGGAACGACGCCGGAAAGTGCACCGGGTCCACATCGTACTCGATCGTGAATCCCACGTAGCCATCCTCAGCCAGAGCCTTGATCAGCTTGATCATCTGGTTGCGATCGCCGTTCTTCCAGCCGCCGCCGTGGATGAACACAATTCCCGGAAAAGGCCCCGCGCCTTTGGGGACGTACACATCCGCCTTCAGCGGTCCCTGAGCGCCCTTTGTGTAGGTCACGTCACTGGTGACAGTAAAGCCCTGTTCAGGCGAGGCATTTTCGCCCGCTTGCGCACGCAAAAACTGTGAGCTGCTCAACAACAGAATTGCGCCCAGCACCATAACCATCTTCAAACGCATGTGTGGATTCCTCGTAAGTCATCCTCATCCGGTGTTGAAGCGCGTGTCAAGCACGTGATGGCGTTCACGGAATCCTCTGAAGAAGTCGACGCTTTGAAAGGGCGCGGATTTAACCGCCTCATAAGTCGAGGAAAAATAATTGAGGGCTTTAGCTCTTGAGGGAATGTCCGTCCCCAAACCGCGCCCGCACTGAGATTCTCTCAACGCGCATCCGTCACGACGTCGGAGCAGCTCCGGCAAGAATGATAGGCGTTGTCGGCCAGGGCGACCCTTCCGCATTCTCAATGGTCACGCCGAACGCCTTCGCCGGAACTCCAACAGGCAACTTCGGCAGAACCAGGTTCGCACTTCCCGCCGCATCCGGCCAGAACAGCCCCGCCGGAATCGGCGCCTTCCCATTCGCCGGAATCACCCAAAGCTCATACGCCTTGTGCTCCGGCAGCGGCCCCAAATTGCTAGCCTGGAAGATAAGCCCTCCCCGCGCCGCCAGGTAGACCGCGCGCGCACTCGGTGCCGGCGCCGCCTTGCCGGCAGTCAGCACCACTCTCTGCGCAGCCGGCGCTGTCAGCACTTCGAGCACCTCTTGCGCATGTGCATTCGCCGCGGCCAACTCCGCCAGTTGGTTCGACTCGCTCTGCAGCCTCTGATTCAGCGAATTGATCTCCACTCCCAGCGTGATCGCAATCAAAGCCAGCGCAGCCGCCGCAGCCCACGGAATCCACACGAGCGGCCTGCGCGTCTGCTCTCTCCCGATCGAAATCACCGGCGCCTGCGTGGCCTTCCCCAGCGTTGCCGGAGCGGCTGAGATTCTCTCTATGAATCGCTGCCGCGCGCCTTCAGGCAGCGGATGCTGTTCCACGCTCATGGCTACTACCGCAAGATCCCCTGATACCTTCTCGAGTTCGGCCCGGCAGGCGGCGCACTCCTTCACATGCGAACGCACCGCCGCTGACTCCTCCTCAGAGCAGCCGTGCATCGCAAACAGAGCCAGGTCCTCCTGCGCGATATGTCCGCCGTCCATCATGCTTCCAGTGCCTTTCGTAAACTTGTCAACGCCGCTCTGATCCTGGTCTTCACCGTCCCCAGCGGGTCGCCGGTTCTTGCCGCAATCTCCGAGTGGCTCAGCCCTTCAAAATAAGCCAGCTCCATCGACGCCTGCTGCTCCAGCGGCAAACCTTTCAGAACGCCGCGAACTTTTTCGATCATCGAACTCCGCTCGAACTCCGATGCCAGGTTTGTCTTTGAAACCAGCACCACGTCATCCACCGTCTCCGCAGGCCTCCTGCGACGCAGCCCATCGATCGCCCGATTCCTGGCCATCACTGCCAGCCACGCTCCCAGAGAACCCCGTCCTTCCAGAAACGTTTGCGGTTCCCGCCACACCTTCAAGAGCACTTCCTGCATCACGTCTTCCGCGTGTCCCGGATCCTGCAATACCCGCAATGCAACCGAGTACACCATGCGCCCGTACCGATCGAATATCTCCGTCATCGCCTGCTGATCGCCGCCGCGCACACCATCCAGCAAGCGCGCATCGACGGCCGGAGCTACTCCAGCCGCTTCCAATTCACCGGGAGCTCTGTCAACAGAAC
>DASRLI010000128.1:0-13486 GCA_035648535.1 Occallatibacter sp.
GGTGTGCGCTACGAGACGCTGCCGCCGATGCGTGTGAAGGCCACAGGCTACGGCGCGGGCGGGCGGGAGACTCCGGGCGAGCCGAACCTGCTGCGCCTGCTGGTGGGCGATGTGACGGAAAACGCCATTGAGTCTTCTGCAGTGGAACCGATTGCGGTGATCGAAACGGTGATTGACGACTCGAATCCGCAGGTGCTGGCTTATGTGAGCGAGTTGCTGCTGGAGGCGGGCGCGTGGGATGTATATCGCGTGGCGGTGCAGATGAAGAAAGGGCGAACCGGCGTGCAGATGACCGTGTTGTGCCGTCCCGATCTCGTGCCAGCGGTTCAGGAGTTGATATTCCGCGAGACTACGACCATCGGATTGCATTGGAGGCTGGAGAACAAGCAGTCGCTTAGACGCGAGTTTGTTGAAGTGTTCACCACGTGGGGCAACGTGCGCATTAAAGTTGCGCGCTGGCCTTCAGGCAAGATTGCGAATGCGTTGCCGGAGTACGAGGATTGCAAAATGCACGCCATGCAGTATTCGGTGCCGCTGAAGCAGGTAATGCAGGAGGCCATGCAGGCCTTTGCCGCGGATATGAAATTGCTTTCCGAAACGGAAAAGGAAGGGCTCTAATGGATCGCTTGCGCCTTGAAGCGCTATTGATTGAAGTACGTGAAAGCCGCACCAGCATTGATGAAGCACTCGATCGGCTGCGCGATCTGCCGTTTGAAGACCTCGGATTTGCCAAGCTAGATCACCATCGCGCATTGCGAACGGGCATGCCGGAGGTAATTTTTGCCGCGGGTAAGACTAACGCGCAGGTGACTACAATCTTTGGGCGCATGGCGAAAGCGGGTGGCAATGTTCTGGCGACGCGCGCTTCCCGGGAGATGTTTGAGTCGGTCTTCGCTGCGGAGCCGCGCGCCGAATTTCATGAGTCGGCCCGCGCCATTACGCTCACCCAGAATGCTGCTGTACCTCCCGGCAAGGGGACCATCGCCGTGGTGTGCGCTGGAACCAGCGATCTGCCGGTGGCCGAAGAAGCTGCTGTGACTGCGCGGCTGATGGGCAACGAAGTGGAGTTGATAGCCGATGTAGGCGTGGCCGGCATTCACCGCCTGCTGGCGCAAAGAACCTCGCTGCAATCCGCGCGGGTGCTGATTGTGTGCGCGGGCATGGAGGGTGCGCTGCCTACCGTGGTGGCTGGCCTGGTGAATGCGCCGGTGCTGGCGGTCCCGACGAGCGTGGGGTATGGCGCGTCTTTTGGCGGCGTGGCAGCACTGCTGGGCATGTTGAATACGTGCTCGCCGAACGTGTCTGTCGTCAATATTGACAATGGATTCGGTGCGGCCTGCATTGCTTCGCTGATCAATCATTTGTGAATTGGTAGCCCTAAACCAAGCAGTTTGAATGATCTTCAGCCTCAACCTGCAACCTGAAACAGCCAACCCGTGATGCAGATCACTGTCCGATACCTGCCTCAGCGCCAATCATTCTCCCTGTATATGTAGCGCACGCGCATGTGGCGTGGGGAGGGGTTTGTGGCAGGGTCCAGGTTGCCGCGGTTGCGCAGAATTTCGCAGATATTCTTTCTGCTGCTGTTTCTTGCGCTGCTGGTCTTTACGTCTCTGCACTCGATGCCCGGCACAACCAGCGACATTCACTTGCGGGGGCCGGTGCGGCTGTTCTTTGAGTGGGATCCGCTGGTGGCGATAGCGAATGCGCTGGCCACGCACGCGTTGTATCGCGGGCTGCTGTGGAGCCTGGTGATCCTGGTGCCGACACTGTTTCTGGGACGATTCTTCTGCGGCTGGATTTGCCCGATGGGGACGCTGCAACACTTTGTGGGCAACATGCCTTCGGAGGCCAAGCGGGGTAAGCAACGGATCGAGGCGAACCGATATAAGCGATGGCAGACGGTCAAATATGTTGTGCTGATCGCCGGGCTGGTTGCCGCGTGTTTCGGCTCAATGGCGATTGGCTGGCTGGATCCTTTCAGTTTGCTGGTGCGGTCTATTGGACTTGCGATTTTGCCGGCATTCAACTTCGTCGTGCGCGTGGTGCTGACACCGCTGGAAAACAGCCACATTACGGCGATCAAGGCGACGGGCGGAACGATTCATGCCGTGCTGCAGTTGCTGGTGCTGGACTTCCGACAGGCACACTTTGCGCAGGGGTTGGTGCTGGGGATTCTGTTTATTGCGATTCTTGGGGCGAGTCTGCGCGTGACGCGGTTATGGTGCCGCTCGATTTGCCCGTTGGGCGCGCTGCTGGGCGCGGTGTCGCGATGGAGCGTGCTGGGACTGCATAAGGACGCTGATAGCTGCGACAAGTGTAACCGCTGCCTGTTGCACTGCCAGGGCGGCGACGATCCCATCGGCGGCGCGCCGTGGCGCAAGGCTGAGTGCCTGATGTGCATGAATTGCGTGGGAAGCTGTCCGCACGATGGCCTGGAGTTCCGCTTCTTCCGCAAGGAGAAAGAGGTTGCTTCGCCTGATCTTGGACGGCGCCGAACATTAACCGGGCTGGCGGCAGGAGCAGCGGCGGTTCCGCTGATGCGCGCCAACACCGGAATGGGCAAGAGCCGGCACGAACGACTGCTGAGGCCGCCGGGCGCGCTGGACGAACCGGATTTTCTCTCACGGTGTATTCGCTGCGGCGAGTGCATGAAGGTGTGCCCGAACAACTCGCTGCAACCGACGCTGGACGAGGCGGGCCTGGAAGGACTGTGGACGCCGACACTGGTGCCGCGCATTGGCTACTGCGAGCCCAGTTGCGTGCTCTGCTCGGAGGTGTGCCCGACAGGCGCGATCTGGCAGATTACGCCGATGGAAAAGGGATGGGTAGTGGGCGTGGGCCAGCAGAGCCAGCCGGTCCGGTTGGGAACGGCGTTTTACGACCGCGGGCGCTGCCTGCCGTGGGCCATGGCGACCGATTGCATTGTGTGTGAGGAGTGGTGCCCGGTTTCGCCGAAGGCGATTTATGTGGAAGAAGCGCAGGTGATTGACTCTGCGGGTAACACGAAGACGCTGAAACAGCCGCGCGTAGATCCCAGCCGTTGCGTGGGCTGCGGTGCCTGCGAGTATGCCTGCCCGCTGCAGGAGCATCCTGCGGTGTATGTGACGAGCATTGGCGAAAGCCGTTCGCCCAGCAGCCAGATTCTGCTTAATCGAAAGTAAAGGAGAACATTCAAGAAATGTTGCGCTCTAGAAGATGGGTTTTGGTGACAGCGGCGATTGCGATTGCAATTGCAGGGGCCGGTACTGGATGCAAGAGGGCCAAGGTCGATCCGTTTCCGGCGTCCGGAGCAGTGGCGGGTTGGGACAAGACCAGCGACTCGCGCGTGTTTGCGGCCAAGGACCTTTGGCAGTACATAGATGGCGATGCCGAGCGATATATTTCGGCGGGCGTGGTTTCAACTTCGACCTCCGATTACAAGTACAAGGGCCAGTTGGAAGCGGTAGTGGACGTTTACACTATGGGTGACTCGGCGGGGGCCAAGAAGATTCTGGAGGCCGGGCAAGACAAGGACGCGAAGAGCGTGCAACTGGGCGATGCTGCCGTGGCTTTCGAGCAGAGCGTGACCTTCCGCAAGGGACCTTACCTGGTGCGCATTGTGGCGTACGAGGCTGCGCCGGATGGGCCGCAGGCGCTACAGGCGCTGGCGCACGGAGTAGAAGCGAAGTTGTAACTGTGCGGCCGGAAGCAAGGCCGCGTGAGTGAACACGAGGATTGCGATGCCGCATTGTCCGATGAAGTTCCAATACGTGAGGCACAGGCTTTCTTCGCCCTCCTTGCGGATTCTGGATATCGGCTGCGGCAACAATTCGCCTTCGGTGACGAAGCGCTGGTTTCCAGGTTGCCATTACGCAGGCGCGGATATACAGCGCTACAACCTGAGCGGCGCAGATGATGCGGCGATGGACGCGTTTTACTTGCTGGGCGCGGATGGCTCAGGGTATGAGGCGATTCCGGATGGCAGCTTCGATTTTGTGATTTTGAATCACGTGCTGGAGCATATGGCGGAGCCGGGGCCGATTGTGGCGACGCTGTGCTCGAAGCTGAAGCCGGGTGGATATATATGGATTGCGTTCCCCTCGCTGCGCAGTTTAGGGCTGCCTTCATCGGTGGATGAGACACTGCAATTCTGCGACGATCCGACGCATGTTTTTGTTCCTGATGTGCGAGAGATTGCGAATGTGCTGCTGGCGAATGGAGTAAAGGTGCTGCATGCGGGGCGGTCGAGAGAAGGATTTTTTACGACGCTCGGGGATTTGGCGAAGCTGCTGAAGAGGTTGTTGAAGAAGATGATGACCGGCAAGTTTTCGGGTCGCGGGCTGTGGTACTTGCTGGGATTTGAAGATCACGTGTTGGGGCAACGCAGGGTGAGCTAAGCGCTGCGCCGCTGACGTGTATGAAAGTGATGGCCAAGATGAAAGACCGCCGTGAATTCCTGAAGAGTGCAGCCACTGGGGTAGTGCTGCTGGGTTCGTCCGCCGTGGCGGACAAGTTTGCGTTGGCGGGGATGCCGGCCCAGCACGCGGAGAATGGCAAGTCTCGAGTGGTGGTGGCCAGGGACGCCTCGCTGCACGGCGCAGGTTCGCAGTTGAATGAGACGCGCGTGCTAGCCCTGCTGGACCGGGCGATGGCGAGCTATACCGGACGCGAGAAACCGCTCGAGGCATGGAAGAAGATCGTTCCGCCGAACATCCTAAAGGACAAGGTAATCGGATTGAAGGTGAACGGGCTGGGCGGCAAGGGGATCTCAACCCACGCGGTGTTAGTGTTGGCCATTTGCGAGCGGCTGCAACAGGCTGGCGTCGCCCCTGGCAACATAGTGGTGTGGGACCGGAACGCGCGCGATCTTGCGGCTTGCGGGCTAACGATCAATACGGATCGAAGCAAGGTCCGCTGCTACGGGAGCGATGTGGCGGGATTCGAGGAACAGCAGGAGCAATGCGGCCCGGTGCGCATCCGGCTGGCGAAGATTCTGACTCGCGAGTGCGCGATGGTCATCAATCTGCCTATTCTGAAAGACCACGACATGGCGGGGATGACGTTCTCAATGAAGAACATGTATGGCGCAGTGGATCGTCCCAACCTTCTGCATCCGAACAATTGCAATCCCGGCGTGGCGGATCTGAACTGTATTGCGGCCATCCGCGAGAAGGTTACCCTGACGATCGGGGACGCGATGTCGTCGGTGTATCAAGGTGGGCCGGTATTTCGTCCCGAACACATCTGGTATCCGAACGCGCTGATTGTGGGCGAGGATCGTGTGGCCGTGGATCATACCGCGTGGCAAATGCTGGATCGCAAACGCGTGGAAGCGGGCCTGCCAACGCTGGATGCCGCAGGGCGCACACCGCGCTACATTGAAACCGCCGCCGATGCAACTCACAAATTGGGCGTCAACGATCCGCGGCTGATAAGGGTAATGGAAGTTTGATGGAGAGGAAGACCATGGGCGGGGAGACCGAACCGACGACCGGCAAGAACGCGACGGCACCCGCGGCGCAGATGACGCGACGCGATGCGATGCTTCAACTGCTGAGGCTGGGCGGTGTGGCGGCCGGGGCGGCGGGTGTGGGTGTCTGGCTGAGCGAGCATAGTTCTCGTCCGGTTCCGGAGCGGGCAGAGCAGGCACGGCGCGATCATCGCTTGGGCGTCGATCCCAAGCTGCCACAGTTGACTGTTGTTCAAGGTGGAGAGCCGCGCGCGCTGGTGCAGCGGGCACTCGAGGATCTGGGCGGGATTCGGCGCTTTGTGAGCAGGCAGGACGTGGTGGTGCTGAAGCCGAACATTGCCTGGGATCGCACGCCGGAGCAGGCTGCTAACACAAATCCTGACGTAGTGGCGGAGATGGTGCGGCAGTGCTGGCAGGCTGGGGCAAAGCGCGTGATCGTTACCGACGTGAGTTGCAACGAGCCGCGACGCTGCTTTCAACGATCGGGTATCCTGGCGGCTGCTCGCGCTGAGGGAGCGGAGGTAATTCTTCCCGATCCTGAACTCTTTCGCGAGGTGGACATGGGCGGCGTGGTGCTGAAGAGCTGGCCGGTGTTCAAACCGTTTCTTGAAGCGGATAAGATTTTCAATCTTCCCATTGCAAAGCATCACGGGCTGGTTGGCGTGACGCTGGGGATGAAGAACTGGTACGGGATTCTTGGCGGAGAACGCAATCGGCTGCACCAACAGATTCACCAGAGTCTTGTGGACCTGGCGAACTTCATGCTGCCTACCTTGACGTTGATGGATTGCTATCGGGTTCTGCTGCGCAATGGTCCAACGGGCGGGAACCTGGAAGATGTGGCAATGAAGAAGACGATGGTGGCGGGGACCGATCCGGTGGCGATTGATGCTTATGTGGCGAAGGCTTATTGGGATCTGGACTCGGAACATCTGCCTTATCTGCAGATGGCCGCGGCGCGCGGATTGGGGACATTGGACTTTGCGTCGCTTTCGGTGAAGACGAGCCAGTTGGGGTAAAGCGAGACCGCTTTCCCAGGTCCGAAAATCCGGACCTGGGGCACCCGGCCAGTACCCGTTGTTCACGCCTGGGGTTGGCGGTTGTGGTGTGAGCGGCGCTCGGCAAGCATCTGCTCGAACTGCTGCTTCTGGGTATCGTTCATAACAGCTTCGATCTTGCTTTTGCTGTCCTGCATAATGGCCCGTGCTTTTGTGCGCCGATCCTGCTGGGTGAGTGAGGTGTCGGCCCGCAGGCTCTGCATCTGTTGCTGGCGATCGGTAAAGATGGGCGTAATCTGCGCCACCTGATCGCCGCTGAGGCCGAGCCGTTTGCCTAGATGCGCGGCCTGTTTAGCGGGGTCCATGGTGCGATGCGGGCGGCCCGGTTGCGTTTGCGTGACTTGCGGAGCATTCGCAGGGGGTGCCTGGTTGGGGTCGGGCGCCTGTGCGAGCAATGTTCCCGCAGAAAGGAGTGCGCCCAAAATGATTGTTGCCTTTGTCGTGTACATACGTTGGATTCTCCCTTCGGCCTCGATCGTACTTACGGGCCAGTGGATGTGTAGACACGGAGATGGCGGAGGAGTTGCGGTGGGACAGTTGGCTGGCACACTCACACGGCGGCCGTTTGCTGCGATTCAGGATGAGATTTATCGCTTGTATCTGAAGGTTAAGAGGTAGTTGCCCGGAGAGGATCATGAAGATTTCTTCATTTGAAGAGCTCGCAAGTCTCATTCGCAAACATCAAGGATTTCGACCCGATAAACGAATCCTGCCGGAATTCCAATTCGAACGCGACCTCGGTGTCACCGGCGACGACGGCGTCGAAATCCTCGAAGAAGTTCAGAATCGTTACGGGATCGAATTCTCGAGAAAGAGCCTGGATCTCGAAGACAACGAATACCTGTTCCATCCTGAAGGATTCGCACCCTTCCCTTTCGTGTTCCAGTCACTCTTTGGGCGAGCGACGCCTACTGTACGCCTATTTACCGTCGGGGAATTGTATTCAGCCCTTAAACGTGAGATGGAAAAGAAGGCAAGTGAGCGTGACACCCCCACCCAATAGTGGAACTTCACGCGCTTGCGAACTTGTTGGAGTCGATTCTTCACGGGCGGTCGTAGAAGCGGAAGAAGAGCGAGGGCTTGGAGACGGGCTCGGCGCGCGCTACTATTGCGGCGACCTGGGGATCGCTGAGTGGGGTGAACTCGCGCGCGTGGTGCACGTTCTCTTCGAGTTGGGCGATGGAGTCGCAGCCGATGATGATGGTGCTTACCGGGCGCGAGAGAGTGTAGTACATGGCTTCGCGCATGGTGAGAGTGCCGGGCGTGGGTGCGGGTACCATGCCTTCCCACATTTTTGCCTGCACTTCGAGGGGCTGCGGAGTCCAGTTGGAGAGCAGGCGGCCGCGGCCGGGGACCTTCATGCCTATGATTCCCATCTGGCGTTCGACGGCTAGCGGCAAGAGCGCTTCATTGAAGCTGTAGTGATGAGGATCGGCGGCGCTCATGGCCATGAGGACCGTGTCGAAGGGATAGCGGCGGATCCCTTCCATCAGCGCGTCGGGGCGGTAGTGGCCGGTGAGGCCGAGGTGGCGCACGACCTTCTGCTCTTTCATTTCGATGAGGGCTTCCATGGCGCCGCCCTTGGCGAATACCTGATTCACATCGAAGAGAGTGCCGATGTCGTGCAACTGCCAGAGGTCGACGTGATCAGTCTGGAGGAGCTGAAGAGACTTCTCGATCATGCGCATGGAGTCGTCGCGAGTGCGTTCCTTTGTCTTGGTGGCGAGGAAGGCCTGGTTGCGGCGGTGGGCCATAACCTTGCCCACGTATTGCTCGCTCCAGCGATCGGGGCCGCCGTAGATGGAGGAGGTATCGATGTAGTTGACGCCGAGGTCGAGGGCGCGCTCGATGATGGGGACTGCTACGGCTTCGTTGTTGGGCTTTTCCAGCGATGCCTGGCCGCCTAGCGAGAAGATGCCGACCTTGTAGCCGGTTTTGCCCAGGTTGCGAGTGGGCATGGCGGTGGGGGTTACGGGGTTCGACGGAAGGCCGGGGAGGGTCTTTTGAGTCTCAGCCGCGAGGGCCGACGGGGCCAGAAGCGCGGCGGTAACGGCTCCGCTGGCTTTCAGGAATTCGCGGCGCCCATGGCCGCCGAAGGTTGAGTGCTCGCTCATAGGAATCTCCTCGCTTGAATGGGACTATGAGTTTAATCATAGTCCTGGGTGGGAGCGGGAGAAAAACAGAACAGGCGTGGAGGCCCAAGGTGTGGAGGCTCGGGAAATCGCTGATGCATACGGGGCTTCGGTCGCGGTCTCGCAATCCTTGCGTCAAAAAAGCGACTCAGGGATAAGGCGTCCCTCCTTGTGGTTAGCGCAGCAGCGTGGTTGAACCGGGATCCAACTGGCCATTACTGCGGCTGCCTTGCGCCTTCCTTAGCGCCATTTACCGCGCCCTTCGTCGTGTTCTCTGTTTTGTCCACGGCCTTCTCTGTTCCACGTTTGGTCGCGTGGTAGGCCTTCTTTGTGTGGCGTTTGGTCGAGTGGTAGGCCTTGTCAGTTCCCTGGTTGATGGCGTGCCCGGTGTCTTTGGCCGCGTCCTTTGTTTCGTGTCCCGCGTCCTTCATGTCCTGCTTTGCGCCGCTGTCCTGGCTGGGGTTGGAGGGTTGACTGAATCCAGAAGCCGGTGCGCATACAAGGGCGGTTCCCAGAAAGAACGGAACTAGCGCAGACAGTTGAAAATTAGTTTTCATATACAAGAGGATTCCTATTCGGTCCTGTTGGTTGGCCGTCCCAAGGTAATTAATCCCGAAGAGATTGCCTCGCTGGGTGCTGGAGGGTTGCAAGAAGAATCTATCGAACAACATGGGAACAAGCTCGTGCTAACCAGGGTCCAGACAGCTTGGATTCTTGGGGAAGCTCAGGACAGGCTTTGGGTACGGGAACACTAATCGGTGGGATGTTGCAGATCCGCCCAAGTGGGGCTGATTAATTCGATGTTGGTGATGGGGCCCTCAGGATAGAGCGGGCCCTGTTCTCTGAGGAAGGAGGGAGCTTGCCCGCCCAGAATCCACACCTGAATGTTCGGCGGCTGCTTGCCAATCATGGGCGCAACGATACCGGCAACTCCGCCGAGATCGATCCTGATCTCGTAGTGAATCGCCTTTCGAGGAGAACCGGCCAGCGAGAAGGGTTCCTCGCCACGGGAAGAGATGGACAGCGTGACGAACCGCGGCTTGGGCGTGGCCGCGAGAATTGATACTCTCGTCTCCGAGGTGCCAGGAGGGATGTTCTGGATTAGGGTGGAAACCATTCCGTTGGCGAGATCGGGCGGCAGGTGAAGTTGGTCCGTTTTGACCTCATCGTTGCCATCTTTTCCAGTGGAGTGGATCGTAACCTTGCCGCTGCGGGCGTCGATCAAAAGATCGATGGGGTGAGGGAATGAAGTCCCTTTTTGTATGTGGCGGTAGGTGATGAGCTGGAAGTTGCGGTGTTGAGAGAAGACGGTCGTTTCATCGTCGATTGAGCCGTCTTTAAATGTGAAGAGTAACCGCGAAGTGACCTGATTGCCATGGGCGACCTGAATTAGATCTCCAGAGGCGAGGACGTGACCTTCTGCCGAGCGCAATTCGAGAAAGCCGTGAAGGGTTCCGTTTGTAAAGCGGACGGGTACGGGGGCCGCTGAAGCGCCCGGTTGCCAGGCGCAGAGCAGGATGGTGAGCGTAGACCATGACAGAATGCGTTGCGCCAGATGGGTTTTCATTCATCCACTTCTGGCTAATAGGATGACTGGGCATGGGGAAAGGGTTGCTGAGCTCCCAAGCTCGAAGAGCAAGCTGGGATCAAGCAGCGGTTGCGGAAGAACCGAGATTCCGGGTCGAGGTTCGTGGTCTCCCAACCTTGAATCAAAGAGCGATTCAAGGTTGGGGCACCCGGCAGGTTGCTTTTCACTTATGTTTGAGGCGAATCGTCAACTCTCGCATTTCACTTGAGCGGAAATGTAAGGCCTTACCGCCGCTCGATTCTGGATGGTCTGTAAGCTGCCATGACTGATATGCGTTCGCCATCACTTGGACCTGAACGTCTTTTTCGGAAGGAATCAAAACGGTGGAGTCAGAAGCTCTGCCAACGCTTACCATTTCGGTTGGAACAGTCGGGTTCCGCAAGATAATTGTCGGGTCGTCAATCGAAGTGCCTGTTGCATCATCTATTACGTTGACTTTCAACTTCGCCGCCTTCGGCCCGACTTGGAATTGAACATTGTAGTCTGGGCTGCCTGGTGTCAAGACAACATCTATTGCCCTGCTTTGAGGGCTATATAGTGCGAACCTCAAATCCGGGTAGCCGTCTTCGGGTTTCATGCATCGACGAGATAGGTCCCGATTGGCAGATCATTCCTCGTGCAGGTGCCGGATGAGTCTGTTTTGCAGATATTGGAAACTCTAGAAATCGCACCCGTGTGAGGTGGGTTTACCCTCACGACGGCCTCCGATACTGGATTACCCTGCTGATCGATCACTTTCACAGTTACGGCCCCTTTGGGCTTGGGGGACTGAGCTACTGCGATTGCAGCAAGGAAGAGAATTGCAAATCCAATGCGAGACATCAATGTTCCTCCGATCCGCGTCTATTATGGGCTGATTCGCGAATATTGGGCGTTCAAGTTGGAAATCTGGCAGGCCACAAAATCCCAGGTCCGAGAATCCGGACCTGAGGCACCCGGCTGCTCAATCTGAGCATTCAATGACGCGGCAAAATTCGCTGATGACAGTGCCCGAGGTCCCTGACAGACCGGTTCTTAGACGCCCTATGGGGGAATTGGGGGTTGCCGCGATTCAGGCTGACAACGCACAAAGGCCGCTCCCATTCGGAGCGGCCTTTGTTATGGATAGAACCAAGGTGCAGAGAATCAGTCGCCGGCTACAGGCTCGCCGGTCTGGACGGGCTTGGCGGGGGCGATAGCGTCGAGGCGAACGAGGCCCTCGACGGGCTTTTCGCCGAGGACGTGCTCGCGGTAGAGCATGGCCATCTTTGCGTTCTCGGCATCTTCCTTGATCTTGGTTTCGCGGGCGCGGAGCTTTTCTTCGCGGGAATTCTTTGCGATACCGAGGTTATCGAGCGTGTGATTGGCTTCGGAGTTCACGTGCTCCATGTTGAGAGCGAGGTCGTGGCCGACGTTCGTCATGCTGACCTTTTTGCCGCCGGCGAAGATTTCGTGGCGACCGTGCTCCTCATACCACTTGGTGAGGGTTGCGGTCATGTGCATCTTCTCGATGATGTTGCGCCAGCCTACGCCGGTGTTGTAGGCGCAGAAGCTGATTTCGCCTTCCTGGGTGGCGTAAGGAATGATGCACTGCTCGGTGCGGCGGAAGTCGTAGTTGAACAGGTCCTGGAACCACATGCCGGCGATGAAGAGGAAGTTCCAGCGGTCCTGGCGGCGGATCTTGATGTCCTCGATGGTGCGGTCGCCCTTGACGCTGCCGTAGTTCTTGCCGGTGGCGTTGAAGGTCTTGTCCATCTTCTTCATCATGTCGGTGATCTTGAAATGGGTGGGCGACTGGAAGGGGTCGTAGTTGCGCATGAGCGAGAGAGCGAGGCCGATGACCGAGAGGAACTTGCCGCGCGCAGCGTCGTTGACCTTGGCCAGATCCTTGGCTACCTGGCCCATGTTGAGGAAGGCAGTTACTGGAGCTGACTCCTTGGTTTCCTTGTCGATCATGAGGGCCATGCCGATACCGCAGTTGGGATGGCAGCCGCAGCTGAGCTGTCCCCACTCAGCGGTGGGCCCGTGGATCAGGTCGGCCCAGTCAGAGAATGTGCTCATGAAGCTGATGGGGAACCAGTCACGCTCAGGCTCGCCGATGCCACATTGGGCCTTGACGTCGTGGGCCATGTGGGAGAGGGTGTAACGCTGTGCGACGCGGCGCTCTTCGGTGATGTCCTCGTCGCGGCCGGTGAAGCTGACGGGCTGGAAGCTGAGGAAGCTGATCTTTCTGGGGTTGTCGAGAGCGAACTTGATGATGTTGCCAACCTGCTCGTTGTTGATGCCGTTGATGATGGTGGTGACGGGAACGATTTCGACGCCGGCTTCGTGGAGGTTGTTGATGGCCTGGAGCTTGACGTCAAACAGGTTGCCAACCTTGCGGTGACTGTTGGCCGCGTTGCCGATGCCGTCAAATTGCAGATAAACATTGCGGAGTCCGGCTTCAGCAGCGGCGCGGCAGAGTTCCTTGCTCTTGGCGAATTCGATGCCGTTCGAAGCTGCCTGGACACTGTTGTAGCCAACCTTGCGCGAATAGGCCACGGCGTCAAGGAAGTAGGGCGAGAGCGTGGGCTCACCACCGGAGAACTGGACGCTCATCTGGCGCTTGGGCTTGACGGTGATGGCGTTGTCAAGCATGGTCTTGATTTCTTCCCAGGTGAGTTCATGGACGAAGCCGACCTGATTGGCGTCCATGAAGCAGGGATCGCACATCATGTTGCAGCGGTTGGTGAGGTCGATGGTCAGAACCGAGCCGCGTCCATGAGTCACTGTTGATGTTCCGTGGTGGTGGAGTTCCTCGTCACCCTTGCCGTGGGCGCGGATGTCGCGGCCAGGGAAGCTTTCTTCAAGGTGCTTGAAGAACTTGGTGTCGATGGACATTACGTCTTCAAAGTGGCCGTGCTTGGGGCAGTCCTTGACCATGAGGATCTGGCCGTCGCGCTCAATGATCTGAGCCTTGATTTCGCCGACCTTCTCGTTGAGGAGGACTTCATGGGGAAGCTTGCCGTCGAGGATCTGCTTGCGAATCTCGGGGACGCACTTGGGGCAGAGTGAGTCGGTGGTGCGAGGCCAGCCGAGGGGCGGCTTCTCCTTCTGATAGCTCTTCAGGAGAGGCTTGTCGCTCCATTTGGGAGTGAAGGCGGCGTTGGGGCTGATGCGGTTCAGCTTCTCGAAAACCACCCAGGCTCCCTTGGCGGCGTATACGGCTGCTTTCTCGGCGTATTTAATCGCTTTGGACATAATTAGTGCAGTCTCCTCAATTGAAGTAGCCGACGGC
>DASRLI010000129.1:0-3910 GCA_035648535.1 Occallatibacter sp.
ACGTCAAGATGATGGCCGCCGCCCAGCCCTTCCTCTCCGGCGCGATCAGCAAAACCGTCAACCTCCCCAACGACTGCTCCGTCCAGGACATCGCCGACGCCTACACCGAATCCTGGCGCCTCGGCCTGAAGGCGGTCGCCATCTACCGCGACGGCTCCAAGGGCACGCAGCCGCTGAACGTCTCCGCGCAAACCACGGACGAAAAGAAGGGCACCAAAATCCTCACCGCCGCCGAGCAGAGCAGCAACAAATCTGTCATCCCGAGCGAAGTCGAAGGACCTGCTTCACCGGCGGTTGCACAAGAGCTAGCGTCCACCAAGGCCCAGCTAGCCACGCTCGAAGCCCAGCTCGCCGCGATGCTCCACTCCTCCACCCAAAACGCCGACTCGCGCGAAGCCAGTGACAATCAAGCCGCGCAGGCCCCGCCGCGCGCTGTGCGTCACCGTCTCCCCAACGAGCGCGCGTCTGTAACCCACAAGTTCTCGATTGCCGGCCACGAAGGCTACCTCACGGTCGGGCTCTACCCCAACGGCCAGCCCGGAGAGGTCTTCATCCGCATGGCCAAAGAGGGCTCGACGATCTCCGGCCTCATGGACAGCTTCGCAACGGCGATCAGCATGTGCCTCCAGCACGGCGTGCCCCTGAAGCTGCTCTGCGAGAAGTTCGCCCACACCCGTTTCGAGCCCTCCGGCTGGACCGGCAACGAGCAGATCGGCTACGCCAAGTCCATCATGGACTACCTCTTCCGCTGGATGCAGCTCCGTTTCCTATCGGGCCACCAGTTCGACCTCTTCGCCGGCCTCCACCCCACCACCACGGTCCCCGTCACGGGCCACATCACCGCCCCCGACAACACCGTCACCACCAGAATTTGGGGTGACCCATCTTCGACGACGGCATCATCGTCGTCTAAGGTGGGCTCCGCCGAAGCCGCCCAAATCCCCGAACCCCACACCATGCTAGGCGACGCCTTCGAACACACAGACCGCAACCCACCCCAGCAAGGCATCGCCCCCGACCTAAGCGCCTCCGCCGGCCTGTCCGCTTTCTCTACGCTCTACACTCTACCCTCTAACCCCTTAGCTTCTGTCGAAGACAGAAGCGTTTTCCACGCCTCCGACGCCATGAAGGGCCTCTACGACATGGGCGACGCCCCCAGCTGCAGCACCTGTGGAGCCATCATGGTCCGCAACGGCTCCTGCTACCGCTGCATGGAATGCGGCGGCACCAGCGGCTGCTCCTAGCCGGAGCGGCACACGCGCTCCGCGCAAATACAAAGTCCCCGCCGTGAGGCGGGCTCTTTCGTCAGAATGAGATGAGAGGTCGTACCGTGGATCAAGCGACCAAAGAGCGTTTGCTGACAGAGTTTGACGGAAGACTGGCCGCTTACAGGAGCCTTTCTCGCTACTCACAAGGGATTTTGGCGGACTTTTTGCATATTGCGCGTCTTCAGGTGCTTTCTGTATCTGATCGAGTGAAAGACAGAGACAGTCTTAGTGAAAAGCTCTCAAGACCGGGGAAGCACTACGCCAGTCTTCAGGAAGTCACCGATGTAGTCGGTCTGCGAGTTGTCACATTCTTCGAGGATGAAGTCAACGAAGTTGCCCGAATAGTTGCGGGCGAATTCGAGTTGATTCCTGAGCATTGCGTTGACCGACGCGATTATGCGGAGCCGGATAGGTTCGGCTACAGATCGCTACACTACGTTTGCAGACTTCCGCAAGCGAGACGGGACCTGACTGAGACAGGAACCTATCGAGATGAATTGTTCGAGGTCCAAATTCGCTCAATCCTCCAGCACGCCTGGGCTGAGATTGAGCACCTCGGTTATAAGAGCCCAATAGCCATGCCCCACGAAATCAAACATCGAATGTCTCGGGTAGCTGGCTTGCTGGAGATAGCCGACCTAGAGTTCATGAAGGTGCGCGATGACTCTTTAGCTTATAGAAACCAAGTCGCTTCGGAAATAGAGCAAAACGATTTAGCCGGTATCGAACTGAATGCCATTTCATATTTGGAATTCATCGCGAACTCGCAGCTCGTCAGGGAGTTAGATGGCTTTATTGGCGACGATCTTCACATCGATATTGATATCACCGCCGATCCGGATGAGGACTTTCTTGTCGAATGCCTACGATCGGTCGACGTAGTTCTGATACAAGCGCTACAAGAGCGATTGCAAGAAAATATCGCCCTGCTGAAAGCCTTTGCAAAGCTGTTTATGGTTGGGCACACGCAAGGATCTACCGCGCCGATTGCACCGGCGATATCGATCTTTCATCTAGCTCAAATTTTAGCCCTGAAACAGGGAGGGACCAAAAGACTGGCAGACTTCTACGACCAACATAAGATCACAGGCGTCGGGGATTCAATGAGGTCTGCTCAAGACACTGCGGATACGGTCACCCAAGCTCAAGAGACTCTGGATTAGAGCCAAGTTGGAAGTGTGGAAGCAGGCACAGCAAGACGTGAAGTATGATTTAAGGAGAGGTGCTTTATGGGAAGCAATAAGCATTATTTCATCGAGCAGACACCGTCGGGAGAATATGCCACTCGGGCGAGAGGCGCGGAACGCGCAAGCGCAATCTCTGAGACCCAACGAGAAGCTATCGAACGGGCAAAGGAGTTTAACCCGAACGGTCGTCCTGACGTGGAGCGGGTTCGTAATACTTCAAACGGAACTCGCGACAAATGGCGGAAAGCGTAACCCTCGATAGCTGGGCGACCGAGTCGGTTGGCATGGCTTCCAGCCGCGGCTGGCCCACTCACCACAACCCCCGGGGTGGCCCATTCATGCGCGTTCTTGTTCTCTGCGCATGAGTGGGGAACCTCAACCGCCCGCTCAGCCTCTGTCAACACCGCCTCTACGTCAGGGTGCGACCCATCTTTGCCCCACCGCAATCTTTGGCGGTAAACTCACCCCATGAGCCTCGTCCTCGATCCCGCCACCGAAGACCGCATCCAGCGCCAACTCGAACGCGGGCCCTATACCGCGCCCGCCGAGCTCATCAACCGCGCCCTCGACCTCCTGGAGACCCAGGACGACTGGCTCCTCCGCAACAAGGAAGCCATCAACGCCGGTCTCGACCGCACCTTCGCCCAGGCCGCTCGCGGCGAAGGCTACTCGCCTGAAGAGTCCCGCGCCCTCCTCGAGCAGCATCGGACAAACCGCGCCGCCAAAGCTGCATGAAGTTCCGCGTCCTCCCCGATGCCCAGCAGGACATCGCCGACATAGACGACTGGGTCACCGAGCACTTCGGCCCGTCCTTCTCAAGGCGTCAGCTTCCGAGTTGTCAAAGGCGTGTATTACCACGTTGGGGCATTCAAGGGCCATGCGGTCGAAAGCACGGATCGTGTTCTTGTCGACATTGGCTTGGCGATTCTTACGAACAAGAATATCTACTTCACCGGTTCGCAAACTAGCCTAAGGTTACCTTTTTCGAAGATTGTTTCCTTCGAGCCATTCAGCAATGGGATTGGTTTCTGGAAGGACGCTGCTAACGCAAAAGCTCAATACCTAATTACAGGTAACGGGCTATTTACTTATAACTTGGCGGTCAATCTTTCAAAGCTATGACGGATAAAGTATATATCTCCTTGGAACCGCAAAACCGGAAGGGGCACGGCTTGACAGGCTGCGGAAAAACTCTGTTGCTGGAAAACCCGCTTCTGTGGGAGGCCCTACAAGCGATCCGTTTGAATTTCTTGATACTTTGCCGTGCCCAGATTGGTTCCCGATCAGGTCATTTTGGACTTTCATGGAGTTTTTCCGCAGCCTGTTTAGCCCCTGGGGCCTGCTTTCTCCGTGTCTACGCGATCTATGAAAATGCTCTAAGGTGGGCTGCGCGCAAAGCGCGACTGCTTTCCCCAACATCCCGAAACCCACAACCGAGAACCCACAACCCACAAC
>DASRLI010000130.1:0-3497 GCA_035648535.1 Occallatibacter sp.
GGTCTTCATTATCGCACCGGCCATCATTATGGTCACGGTATTGTTGTCGTTCGCCGTACTGCCCATTGCTCCGGGAATCATCGTTGTGGACCTCAACATCGCTCTGCTTTTTTTCCTGGGTATGTCCTCGCTTGGCGTCTACAGCATTGTGCTGGCCGGCTGGGCCTCCGGCAATAAGTACTCCCTGCTGGGAGGGCTGCGCGCCGCCGCGCAGATGATCAGCTACGAAGTTTTCATGGGTATTTCCTTGATGGGAGTTGTGCTGCTTGCTGGCTCCTTCAGCCTGACGATAATCGTGGAAGCGCAAAGGAATAGGTGGTTCGTGCTTCCTCAATTTCTCGGTTTCGTTCTGTTTCTGATCGCAGGCATGGCCGAAGCACGGCGGTTGCCGTTTGATCTTCCGGAGGCCGAGGCTGAGCTTGTTGCAGGATTTCATTCCGAGTATTCAGGCATGAAGTTCGGTATGTTCTTTGTGGGGGAATACCTTGGCATCACACTGATCTCCTCCATGATTACGGTCTTGTTCTTCGGCGGCTGGATGGGGCCGTGGCTGCCTCCCCTCGTATGGTTCCTCGTGAAGGTGTTTGCGTTCATCTGCTTTTTCATCCTGTTACGGGCTTCGCTACCGAGGCTGCGTTTCGATCAGCTCATGTCCCTTGGCTGGAAGGTAATGCTCCCGTTGGCGTTGGTCAATCTCGTGGTAACCGGGGCCGTCGTGACGGCTTTCAAGTGAACCGCTCAGAGAGGTGGGTTAAGCAATGCTGAGCTTGTTGAGAACCATCTGGAGCGTGTTCCTGCACACCTTTCGCCGGCGGGTCACCATCCAGTATCCAGAGCAGAAGCCATATCTGGCGCCGCGCACCAGGGGGCGAATCATTCTATCGCGGGACCCGGATGGCGGCGAGCGATGCGTAGCATGTCACCTCTGTGCGGTCGTCTGTCCGGTGGACTGCATCTCGCTGCAGGCGACGGAAGATGAAAACGAGCGTCGCTATCCGGAGTTCTTTCGCATCAATTTTTCAAGATGCATCTTTTGTGGCCTTTGCGAAGATGCGTGTCCGACATATGCAATTCAGCTCACGCCGGATTTTGAAATGTCCGAATACAAACGTCAGAACCTGGTTTATGAGAAGGAAGATTTGCTGATTGACGGGCCAGGGAAGTATCCGGGCTACAACTTCTGGCGCGTCTCGGGAGTGAAGATTGGCGGCAAAGAGAAGGGTGAAGCGGAGAATGAAGCGCCCCCGGTGGACCTCCGCAGGTTGTTGCCATGATGACTTTCATGGAATTCGCTTTCTATATCGCGGCAGCTGTGGCCGTGACTTCCACGCTCCTGGCCATCACACGGTTGGTAGCCGTGCATGCGCTGCTCTATCTGATCGTTTCGCTTCTGGCTGTGGCCGTGGTCTTCTACACGATGGGCGCTCCCCTCGTAGCTGCGCTTGAGGTAATCATCTATGCGGGCGCGATCGTGGTTCTCTTTGTTTTTGTGGTGATGATGTTGAACCTGGGAACGCAGGCCCGCGAAGAGGAACGTCAATGGCTTGCAGGAGGCGCATGGATCGGCCCTGTCATTCTTTCCGCGCTCCTGCTTCTCGAGGTGATCTATTTAATAGCCCGCGTTGGCCCCTATAGCAAGATGGGCGGCGTCGCGGATCCGAAACAGGTTGGAATCGCTCTCTATGGCCCCTATCTTGTAGGTGTGGAGTTGTCTTCCATGCTTCTATTGGGCGCACTAGTGGGTGCTTGCCACCTGGGCCGGCCTGCGCCAACGAGGAAGGAGGTTCGAGGGTGACGGTAATTCCGATGTCTCATGGGTTGATTCTTGGCGGAATCCTGTTTGCGCTCGGCCTCGCTGGACTCCTGATGCGCCGCAATCTCCTCTTTATTCTGATCTCACTCGAGATCATGCTGAATGCGGCCGGCGTGGCCTTCGTTGCGGCGGGTTCTCGATGGGGACAGCCGGACGGTCAAATCATGTTTCTCTTCATTCTGGCCGCGGCAGCGGCGGAAGTCTCTGTTGGCCTGGCGCTGCTGCTTCGGTTCTACCGTCTTCACAACACGCTTGACGCCGACTCCACGAGCGAGATGAGAGGCTGATGATGCTTGAGCTCCTCTGGCTGGTTCCGGCGATTCCATTCGCAGGCGCACTCCTGCTGGCCGTTCTGCGCTTTTCAAGGAAGGCCGTAGCCTGGATCGCGGTAGGCTCAATCGCTGTCTCTTCAATTGTCTCTCTCCTTGTGACGGTTTCCTACCTGCTTGCTCCGCCGGCCGCCAACTCTTACACCCAAGTGCTGTGGACATGGTTCGATGTCGGCGGTCTGCGTCCGGAAATCGCGCTCTATCTTGATCCGCTTTCCCTGATCATGGTTGTGGTAGTCGCCTTTGTCAGCTTCCTTATTCACCTCTATTCGACGGGATTCATGATTGAGGACGAAGGATATGCTCGCTTCTTTGCCTACATGAATCTGTTCGTTGCGTCGATGCTGACGTTGCTTCTCGCGGATAACCTGCTCCTGCTCTATCTGGGATGGGAAGGCGTCGGCCTGTGCAGTTATCTGCTTATCGGGTTCTGGTATCGTGATGCGGAGAATGGCCTGGCCGGCCGAAAAGCATTCATCGTGACCCGTGTCGGCGACACCGCCCTCGTGATCGGCCTCTTTCTGCTCTTTCACGAATTAGGCACACTCAACATCCAGGAACTCATGCAGCGGGCCTCCCAACACTGGCCGATCGGCTCTGCTGCTGCGACTACGGCCGCGCTGCTACTGCTGGGCGGGGCAGTTGGAAAGTCGGCACAGTTGCCGTTGCAGACGTGGCTTCCCGATGCGATGGCCGGCCCGACCCCGGTCAGCGCGCTGATCCATGCCGCCACCATGGTCACAGCCGGCGTCTATCTGATCGCGCGCACGCATATCCTGTTTTCCCTCGCGCCGCAGGCACAGTTCGCGGTTGCAGTCATCGGCGCTGCAACTCTACTGATGGCAGGCTTCAGTGCCCTGACGCAATGGGACCTCAAGCGCGTACTGGCCTATTCGACCATAAGTCAAATTGGATACATGTTTCTCGCGCTTGGCGTAGGCGCATGGCCGGCAGCCATCTTCCATTTCATGACTCATGCCTTTTTCAAGGCGTTATTGTTCCTCGGAGCGGGAATCGTCATCCAGTCCTTGGGCGAGGAGCATAACATCTTTCGCATGGGCGGGCTGCGCAAGCAACTCCCAGTCGCATTCTGGACATTCTTGATCGCGGGACTCTCGCTAGCTGGGCTGCCACTGGTCACCGCCGGCGCCTTCAGCAAGGACTGGATTCTCTGGGGTGCCCTCAGCGCGGCCCACGGGAGTACTGCGCTTTGGGTCGTTGCTCTGCTCGGCGTCCTGCTGACATCGATCTATACCTTCCGCATGATCTTCCTGGTTTTCTTTGGCGAGGCGCATAGCCAGGTCACCAGGAGAGCCGGCAAGGCGATGTACATTCCCTGCCTGATACTCGGCCTC
>DASRLI010000131.1:0-11137 GCA_035648535.1 Occallatibacter sp.
GGACTGCGCGGCTAGGCCGAGGATGGAACTCGCGCTGAAGAGGGTGGGAAAGAGCGCAAAAAGGAAGTAAAACCCGAGCTCGGCGGCACGGCCGAAGATGCGGTCGAGGAGCATGGATCTCCATGTGCGCACGGCGAGAACGCGGATGGGAACACCCTGCAGATCCCAGAGTGAACGCAAGGGCCAACGAGACACGAACTCCCATACTCGCTTTTCAGCGCGGTTCTGTTGCTGGCCGAGCATAATCGATCCTTCAACGTCCAGGTTGCTTGGGTCCGGACACTCTGTTTGCTTAGATGCCGACTCGCACTTCCCCGACCGCACGGAGCGGTGACGCATTCTGCGCACGAGCTCCAAAAAGTGCCGTCCGTACGTTGATGATCAAACCGGCTCGAGTGAATGGGCATCTCATTAACCGGTGAAGCGACTTGCACACCGCGGTGCGATTGAGAGCGTTCGGGTATTTCTTTGTCAAACTCAAGAAGCTCGATCTATGCCCCATGCGCCCGCCGTATGCCCCGATGGATGCGCGCGGTGGCAGCAGTGTGCGTCCTGGCGGGCGCAGCTTCAGGCCTTTCTGCTCAAGGTGGATCGGCGTCCGGTAACCAACCCCCCGCGAATCCAGCGACCGCTGCGCAGATTCTTTCCAGCTATGAGGGGCAGAACGTGACGGCGATTGAAGTCGCCGGACGCCCGCAATCTGCTCCATCGGAGTTCGAGCTGCTTCTGGTTCAGAAGCCGAATGAACCATTTTCAAGTGACAAGGTGAATCGCACACTTGCCGCGCTGAAGGCCAGCGGGAAGGCCAAGGATGTGCGCGTGGAGGTGGATGCAGAGGCGGACGGCGTCCGTGTGCTGTTCATCCTGGAACCCGCCGACTATTTTGGGATCTTTCAGTTTCCTGGGGCGGGGCGATTCAACTATGCGCGGCTGGTGCAGGTGGCCAACTTCCAGGCGCAAACGCCTTTCAATGCGGCTGATGTAGAACAGGACCAGAAGTCGCTGATCACCTTCTTTCGGCAACAGGGATACTTTCAGGCGAAGGTGGATGCGGAAGTCGTGGCGGACTCCGCGAACGGGCTCGCCAATATTCTATTCGCTTGCCAACTGAACCATTCGGCGAAGTTCGGAACGCTGGACATCGAGGGCGCGAGCGCTGAAGAAACCGCACCGCTGAGCCACAGCTTGCAGACGTTTTTGGCACGCGCGCGGGGCGCGGCGATTCGTCCGGGGCGCGCCTATCACTACTCCACGCTCACCAAGGCGACCCAATACCTGCAGACACAGCTTGAAAAGAAGGGGCAACTGGGAGCACAGGTGACGCTTGCGGGCGCGGAGTACCACGCCGACACCAATCGCGCAGACATTCACTTCGCCGTGAAGCCAGGGCCGGTTTCGACGGTCACGATTGAAGGCGCCCACCTGTGGAGCTGGACACGGAAGGCGCTGCTGCCTGTGTACCAGGGCGTGGGCGTTGACGAAGAGTCGGTAGAAGAAGGCAGGCTGGCACTCATCTCATATTTCCAGGCGAAGGGTTATTTTGATGCGAAGGTTGACGCCCAGCTCAAGACCGAACCAACCGGCAAGACAGTTCTCTACCAGATTACGAAGGAAAAGAAGCACAAGGTTGCCGCCGTGGAGCTCTCGGGAAACAGCAAGCTGTCGGCATCGGAACTGACGCCGCATCTTGCCGTCACGAAGGGACACCCGTTTTCGCCGGGGAACTTCAGCCAGCAGCTTTTGCGCTCCAGCGTGAACAGTCTGAAGGCGGTGTATCAGTCCGAGGGCTTCAGCAGCGTGCAGGTGACATCGAGCGTCACCAACCGCGGCGGAGACATCAGCGTGCAATTCCGCGTAACTGAGGGGCCGCGGGACGTGGTGAACTCGCTGACGATCCAGGGCAACGACACGCTGCCTGTTGCGCAGTTTGCGCCGGACGGATTGAAGGTGGCGGCGGGACAGGCGTATTCGCAGGCACACGTGGCAGCGGACAGGGCCAACATTGTTGCGCACTATTTACAGGCCGGGTATCTGAATTCTAGTTTTCGCGAGACGGCAACGGCAGTATCGAAGGATGACCCTCACCACATTAATGTGGTGTACCACATCTACGAGGGACCGAAGGTGATTGCCGGAAGCCTCATAACCATGGGGCGCGAGCATACGAAGCAGCGATTGATCGACCAGGATGTTTCCGACATTAAGCCGGGGGAACCGTTGACCGAGTCGCAACTGCTGCTGGCGGGCAGCAGGCTCTACGACCACACCGGCGTGTTCGATTGGGCTGAGGTGGATCCAAAACGGCAGATCACTACGCAGAGCGCGGAAGACGTGGTGGTAAGAGTGCACGAGTCGAAGAGGAACGAGATCACTTACGGTTTTGGATTTGAAGTGATCAACCGGGGAGGCAGCATTCCGAGCGGAACAGTGGCGCTGCCGAACCTGCCGCCTATTGGCCTGCCGCCGAATTTCACGACGAGCCAGGTGACGTTTTACGGACCGAGAGGAACGTTTCAATACACGCGCAACAACGTGGGCGGAAAGGGCGCTTCGCTTTCGTTCACGGGATTCGCGGGAAGGCTCGACCAGCGCGCCGCGGCCTACTATATTGTGCCGGACTTTCGCTGGTCGCGGTGGAAGGCAACCACATCTGTTTCCGCCGATCGAAACGAAGAGAACCCGTTGTTTTCCTCGCAGCAGGAGCTTGCCAGCACGCAGTTGCAGCGACCGTTGGACAAAGCGCAAAAGAACACGCTGTTTCTTCGCTATAGTTTCAGCCAGACTGACCTGACGCGTATCCTGATTCCAGACCTGGTGCAGGCACAGGATCAGCACGTGCAGCTTTCCACGCTGAGCGCGAACCTGACGCGCGACACCCGCGATAATCCGCTGGACGAGCACAAAGGCGTGCTGCAGTCAGCGGAACTGGACGTGAACGCGACGAAGCTGGGATCGAGCGTGAACTTTGCGAAGTTTACCGGCCAGGCGGCTTTCTACAAACAGGGCTTTCACAACATCGTGTTTGCCAACAGCCTGAGGATTGGGTTGGCGCAACCGTATGCCAACAGCCGCGTGCCGCTCAGCGAGGAGTTCTTTACGGGCGGCGGCAACTCGCTGCGTGGATTTCCCCTGAATGGCGCGGGGCCGCAGCGCCAGGTGGACGTATGCAGTTCGGGGTCGAGCAGTGACTGCGTCAAGATCCTGGTCCCCAGCGGAGGCAACGAACTCCTGCTGATCAACGCGGAGGCGCGCATTCCGCTGCCGATCAAGAAGGGGCTGAGCCTGGTGACTTTCTACGATGGCGGAAATGTATTTCCGACGGTGGGATTTCACGATTTCACTTCGCTCTACAGCAACAACGTGGGCGTGGGGCTGCGGTATGCGACGCCGGTGGGCCCGGTTCGGATTGACCTGGGGCGGAATCTGAATCCGATTCAGGGGATCAACGCAACGCAGTATTTCGTCAGCATCGGGCAGGCGTTCTAAACGGGGGTGCTATGAGTCTTTCTGAATTGCTAGCTGAACTTCGTGATCCGGCGAACCCACGCTGGCGCAAGGCGCGCCACCCGTTTTTCAAGGTGATGGCTTGGATTTCGCTGGGGATGACGGCGGTGACGTTGATCGTTACCGTTGGCGTTGCGATCTTGCTGAACAATGCGCGGTTTCACAACTACGTGATTCGTACCGCGGAGTCGCAGGCCAGCGAAAGCCTGGGCGTACGTGTGCAGTTGCAGAATTTCGCAGTCCATTTTTCGAACTTGAGTGTAGACCTCTATGGAGTCACGATTGATGGAGCGAGTCCGTATCCGAATCCACCCCTGCTGCAGGCGGATCATGTGCGGACTGCACTGCGCATTGTGTCGATCCTGAGCAAGACGTGGTACCTGGACAGCTTTCAGCTCGACCATCCAGTGGTGCATGTATTCGTGGATTCAAAGGGCGTTTCAAATATTCCGGCGATCAAGAGCAGCGGGCAGGGCAACACCACATCGGCGTTCGATCTGGGCGTGCGTCATGCGGTGCTGGAACACGGAGAGATCTACTACAACGACGAGCCGGCGGAGGTCGCGGCGGATCTACATGACCTGGAGCTCAAGGCGTCTTTCAACAACCTGCTGAAGAAGTATTCAGGCAGGCTGGCGTATTCCAATGGGCAACTGGTATACGGCGCGTTGCATCCGGTGGCGCACAACCTGGAGGTGCAATTTGATGCGACGCCCACAACATTCCAACTGACGCAGGCGAAGCTTACGGTTGGCAAGTCGGTGGTGTCGATGGCCGGGGTGCTGAACAACTACAACAATCCCGAAGTGCAGGGGCACTACGACATTGTTCTCGACGGCAAGCAGGTGGGCGAGATTTTTAGGGAGCCCACAGTGCCGACGGGGACGGTGCACACAGCGGGGACGATTGCGTTCCGACAGGCGGCGGGGCGCGCGGAGTTCGATGCGCTGACGGTGGATGGGAACCTGGACAGCCGAGGGCTGGAAGTTCGTACACCAGCGATCCGCGCGCAGATCTATGACATTGCGGCGCACTATGGGCTGGCGAATGGCGATGCGGTGTTACGCGATCTGCGTGCCAGGGTGCTGGGTGGCGTAGTGACTGCGCAGGGCACCATGAAGAGCATCAGCGGCAATCCGCATTCGGAGGTGACGGCGCAGGTGCGCGGTGTTTCGCTGGCGGACATTGTGCGAGCGCTTGGGCCAGCGGCGCAGTCCAGCCAGGGGACGGTGACAGGAGCGTTAAACGCGGTGGCGAAGGCGGCGTGGGGAAGGAGCTTTCGCGACGTTGTAGCGCACGCCGATGCGACCGTGAAAGGGCAGGTGCAGCGAGGTCACGGCGCTTTACCCCAGGCGCCACCGCCGGGGAACACGGCGAATGCCGGCGCGGCGCCGGCGACGTTCCCGCTCGAGAGTGCGATCCATGTCACTTACACCGGGAAAAATCAGCAACTGGCGCTGGATCAGAGTTTTGTGAAGACGCCGCAGACCGACCTGACCATGAACGGTGTGTTGAGCAAGCATTCGAGCGTGAGCCTGCATTTGCAGGCCAACGACTTGCGCGAAGTGGATGCGCTCGTGGAGATGTTCCGCACGCCGGCGCAGGGACAGACGATGCAGCCACTGGGACTCGCGGGAGCTGCGACATTTCGGGGAAATGTCCAGGGGACCACGGCGGCGCCGCATTTGATGGGTCAACTGACGGCGACGAATCTTCAATTCAAGGGAACGAGCTGGAAGGTGTTTCGCGCCGAGGTGGAATGTAGCCCGTCGCAGCTTAGCCTGCAAAGCGCCGATCTGGAACCCGCATCCCATGGACGCATCACCTTCAACGCGAGCATAGGGCTGAGCAAGGGTACGTTCACCGAGAACAGTCAGATGCAAGTTCAACTGAATGCGTCGCAGGTAGACATTGCGGACCTGACCAGTCTAGCGGGGTTGCAGATTCCCGTGACCGGCACGCTGAGCGCGGCGATTACCATGCATGGAACGGAGCTGAGCCCGGTTGGGAATGGGAATATGTCGCTGACGAAGTTGACGGCCTACGACCAGCCGGTACAGTCGGCGAAGTTGACGTTTGCGGGCACGGGAGACGAGGTGCACGGCGACCTGGCCGTGGAACTTCCTTCGGGGAGCATCAAGGGAAAGGCGAGCGTGCGCCCCCGCGAGAAGACCTACACGACAGAGTTGGACGCGACCGGCGTGGACTTGGGAAAGCTGCAGGCGGTAGTTTCGAGGAACCTGAAGATAACAGGCGTTGCGGGCCTTCGCGCGAAGGGACAGGGTTCGTTCGACGATCCGCAGGTGAACGCGACGCTTGAGATTCCAGCGCTGGCAGTGCAGGGGCAAAACGTTAACAACGTCAAGCTGCAGGCGAACGTCGCAAACCACGTCGGGTATGCCACGTTGCAATCGTCCGCGGTGAATACTTCAATCCAGGCGAAGGCAAAGATTGAGTTGACAGGGGATTACCTTGCGGACGCGACGCTCGATACGCAAGGCATTCCGCTGGGTCCGCTGATCGCTGCTTATGCTCCGCAGGCCGACGGCGTGACCGGAGAGACGGAGCTTCATGCCACGCTGCATGGGCCGCTCCGGAACCAGAAGCAGCTTGAGGCGCACGTGACCCTTCCTGTGCTGAAGGTGGCGTACGGCAACACGGTTGAGTTGGCAGCATCAGCGCCCATACACGTCGACTACAAGGATGGGATGATCAACGTGCAGCGCTCTTCTGTCCACGGAACGGACACGGACCTGCAGTTTGAGGGGAGCGTTCCGGCCAGCGGCGATGGACCCATGGCGTTGATGCTGGTGGGTTCGGTGAACATGCAACTGGCACAGCTGTTCAATCCGGATATCAGAAGCTCGGGGCAATTGAAGTTCAACGTCGATTCCCATGGCCCGGCGAGCGGTACGAATTTTGCAGGGCAGATCAATATTGTGGATGCGAGTTTTGCTTCGAACGACTTGCCGGTGGGGCTGCAGCATTGCAACGGAGTTCTGATGCTGACCAGAGACCGGCTGAACATCAGTAGTTTTAAGGGAAACATCGGAGGGGGAACTGTAACGGCGCAAGGTGGCGTTGCGTATCGGCCGTCGATCCAGTTCGACCTGGGCATAAGCGCGCAGGGAGCGCGGATTCTTTATCCGCAGGGGATGAGGGAGAACGTGGACGCGAACCTGCGGCTCTCCGGGACGACGGAGACCGCGGTGCTGGGCGGAGCGGTGCACCTGTCAGAGCTTTCGTTTACGCCGGCATTCGACTTGTCCAGTTTCGTCGGCCAGTTGGGGGGCGGGGTTGCAGCGCCGCCTTCGCGAGGCTTGGCGCAGAACATTCAACTCAATGTAGCGGTGGATTCGACGAGCAGCGTCAACCTGACGAGCAGAGCGCTGAGCCTGGGCGGAACGGCAAACCTGCATCTGCGCGGGACAGTGGCGGACCCGGTGGTGCTGGGCCGCGTGAATCTGAACGGCGGTGACATCATTCTGAACGGAAACCGGTTTGTGTTGAACGGAGGCACCATCCAGTTTGTGAACCCGTCGGAGACCCAGCCGGTGATGAACGTTTCGCTGACTACCTCAATCCAGCAGTACAACATCAATCTTCGTTTTCAAGGGCCGGTGGATAAGATGCGGACGCAGTACAGTTCGGACCCAGCGCTGCCTGCTGCGGATATCATCCATTTGCTGGCGTTTGGCCAGACCACCGAGGCAAGCGATGCGACCGCGACTCCGGCAAATCAGGCTGCGGAGTCGCTGGTGGCGTCGCAGGTCTCGAGTCAGTTGACAAGCCGGGTTTCCAAGATCGCCGGGATTTCGCAGCTCTCCATCAACCCGGTGCTGGCGGGCAGCAGCAGCCAGGGACCGCCGGGCGCGAACATCACCATTCAGCAGCGCGTGACCGGGAACCTGTTTGTCACGTTCTCAACGAATGTGGCCTCCACGCAGAGCCAGACCATCCAGGGGCAGTACCAGGTATCACCGCGGGTTGCATTCAGCGCCACCCGCGATCCAAATGGCGGTTTTGCCTTGGATACGCTCATCAAGAAGAACTGGTGACGGCGAGCTTCGCCTCCAGGTTCCGGGCAGAAACACGCGTAATTCTTCGGTAACATTTCTGGATGTGGCATCACGCTCGGTACTTCTAATTGTCGCCGTCACCTTTCCCTGCCTGATCTTTTGTGCCGGTGGGGTTGTTAGTGCAGCGCAAGGATTCTGCATCCCGAATAATTCGTTCGTATTTGCGTCAGTAGCGAACACACCCTATGTTTCAGTCATGCGTTACGCAAGGTTGGTCGGCTACTCGTCCCTTACCCCCAAAACCGGATTAGGGACGTGTTGACGTTGATCCAGGCACGATCCGGAAATGATGGCTAAGTGAGTCCCCTAAACTCAGGAGAACCACGGAGAACGAAAACTCTCAACTTCCACTTGGTACAGTTTTAGGGTTTTGGGTCAGATCTCTACTTTATGAACAGTTTGGTCCATTACTAGTTTACTCACGCTTGTTATTTCGGTTGTTCCGGGGCTCCTGTTGAGGGCTTCGCGGGTGCTGTAGATGGTGTTGCTGATGGAGCTTGTGCGGTCGGTACAGGTGCCGGCACGGGTTTCTGGACCGGTATGGACAACGTTATGGCGGCCACTGCATCGGGGTCGTCGCGGAGCTTGAGGTAGAGCGTTGTTCCGTCTGCCGGTGTCGGCACGTCGAAAGTGTTCTCGGCAAAGCCGGTGGGCACTTCGGTCGGCTTTGCGAAATTTTTCCCTGCGCTGAAAGACTGCACGAGGAAGATGTCACCGCCGTCGATGGTGCAAGTAGGAGCGTCCGCGGTGGTGCAATGGATGGCGGTGATCTGCGGCGTGCGGACGAGGGTGCCGAGCGGCGTCCAATCGCCGGGTGTGCCGTCTTCCGCGACTGGACGCATCTGCAGCTTGCCGAAGGCAGACTGACCGAAAGCCTTCAACGGATCGAGCGTAGCTATGGCGGTGTGTTCGTCCTGTAGGACGAGGTTGTTGGCCGCAAGCGAGAGACTGGTATGGACTGAGCCGCCGGTGGTGGCGACCTCAATGGTCTGCATGCGTGGGAAGACGTCCTTCGTTTGCACGACGAAGGTCAGCTTGCCGTTAAGCAGGACGTCGTCCTGAGCGCCGAGGGTGACGGGAATTGCGCCGTTCCGCTGCACAGGCGTGTCGTTGAAGGAGAGCAGTTTAAGACTCGGGCGTGGGGCTTCGGCGGAGATCTTGACGGTCATCATGCGGCCGTCTTTGAGCTTTACCATTGCATCTTTGCCGTTGCCCGGTGAGACGCCTGCCTTGGCGTTAAGGTGTACCGTCTTGTCGTCGTTGCCGCCGTCGGCGGGCATGAAGGTTTGATTGTCGATCTGGGCAGAGACGACTTCCTTGAGGCCCTGGCCGGTGAGTACGGCTGTGTTGTCGCCCTCGTGAATCTTGATGCCGTCCAGGTGGATGTCGCCGGTGTATGCGGTTAGTGGGACGTTGTCCTTATCAGAGTCGCCGTACTGTTGGATGGCGAGAGAATAGCCGCCCGGTTGCACCTTCTTGAGCGAGATGTCCAGGTTAAGGGTATTTTTTGCATCCTTGCCTGTGTCGGGCTTGAAGGTGACGTCTACGTCCTTATTTTCGTTGTTCGTAAGCGCGATGTGCTGGACGCAGGCGGTGCCGTCGCCTTTGAGGGTGAGGTGATTGTCCTGGCCGGCGAGCAGTTGGGTGTCGCTGACGATCTTCCAGTCTTTGCCATCGACCTGCTGGACGGTGAGGGTCGGACCTTCGAAGGAGTCAAAACCCCAGTAGCCGCGGACGGTGCCAGTGATGGTGAGATCCCTACTGGTGCCTATCTTCACGTCGGCCTTTATGCGCTGTGCGCTGTCGTCTTGGGACTTGGCATCATGCAGCGGCTGGCGCTGCTGTTCTCTCGCGACAGCGAGGCCGCCTTCGAAGGCTTCGGGGGTGAGTGGAATGTCAGTGGGGGCACCCGTTCGGTTGAGGTGCAGGACGAGATCGTGCGCGAAGCTGGTGGAGAAGACGAGCGGCGCGCCTTCGAGCGACAGGGTCATCTTCGGCTGTAAGAGGCATGCGACCTGATTGGGATCGTGGGAATGCAATGGCGGCGGCTTGGCCTTCTGGATCGCGGGCAGGCCGATAACTATGACAGACTCGGGTTTGTGGAAGGAGGGTGGGGCGTTGAGCATCAGGTTGAGCGTAGAGCCCTGCGGGAAGCTGATTGCGGGGATGTACTGATACTGGGCAGTGCGCATCAGGCTGACAAGATGGACGAGATCCACGGCGGCGCCTACATAGGCTGAGTAGAGTCCGCCGCCACCGGGCTGTGTATAGGAGGCAGCGTTAACGAAGTCAGACGATGCGCCGGTAGAGACGGCTTCGGCGATACTCTGGCCGTGCCCATCGTCGAGGAGGACGGGAGCGCTGGACTGGGTTAGGCAGTTCACCTGCTGCTCGACAGGCTTTTTGAAGCAGTCGGCGTTCGGCTTGAGGGCGAGGGTTGAAGCCAGCTTCTCGGAGCGCTCCTGGATGGCTTTCTCGTCGTTCTGTGGGACGGTCTTCATCGCGGCGAGATAGCGTTCGATGCGCTGCTGCTCAAAGGAGGCTTCATTGAGGTCGGCATCGGCGCGAATAAAGAGACCTGGCTTGCCTTTAACGGCGGAGCGAAGGGTGTTGAAGTCGCCGCCAGTCTCAGGCGCTACAAAGAGAATGGCTTGCTCAGCTTCGGCGGGGACCGTTACAGTCGTGCCTTCAGCAGTCTTCTTGTCCCAGGTTTCGATCTTGGTGAACCAGTTGTCCGGCGGCTCGTTTGTAGTGCCGCGAAGAAAGGCGACGATGAGCAGCAAATGGTTGGACTGGCTTGCAGGAAGGTCGGCCTTGACCCATATCTTGTCGCCTGGCTGCAGGTTGGGCACCTCAGCGATCGGCAGCGTGGAGCTTCCGCGCGTGACGCGGACGTCGATCTTGGGACCGACGAGGTCGAAACGAGCGTTGTCGGCACTGAGGGCTGTCGTCATAGAAGCGGCGAGAAAGCAGGCAGCGACTTGCGAGAACTTCATTTGTTATTGGATGCGCGTTACGTGTCGAAGGTGGTTGCGAAACCCGGTCCGAAGATCGAAACATAGGGAACCGGTCGCGGGAATTGGGAATTGTTCCTCAGGGTTTAGCTGTATACGACTATTTGCTCCTGTTCTGATCCATACGTTTTTGTGCGAGAGGATTAGCTTACTGAAGTGGTCAGCGGCAGAAACTAGGCAGGGAGAGATCTGCGGTGACGTCTACCAAGGCGACTTTCGTACATGAGGGCTCTCGTTTGACCAAGGAGCATGCTGCTGGCGCAAAGGGCGTTTGTTGGGAGTGATCCATTGACGGCAGGCTTCGAAACGCGCATTGGCCTGTTCTCGTAAATTGAAGGCTACTTCCAGATCGCCGATGAAGGTCTTTGATTGATCGAGTTGCATCTTGAACCGAGTCGAAGGATTCGCATTTGCTTCTTTCTTCTCGCCGCACTGTGTCGACCTGTTTGCGACCCGAGATGAAATGGGAATTAAGTATGCTGGCTATCCAGATTCCGGTGAATTGGCCGCGACCGGTGAGGCCGAGAGCTGTCCACTGGT
>DASRLI010000132.1:0-3853 GCA_035648535.1 Occallatibacter sp.
CAACGAAGACGGCAAGGTGTATAATTTTGTACGCCCGGGAAGGAAACCTGACAATCCCGGCTACCTCAAGTCTGAAGCGGTCGCGTACCCTTCCGAACTGGCCCCGTGAAGACTGCATCCGGGACAGGCCACTCAAATGGCCGAGGGGAGCAGTATGACCTTTGATCTCGCCACCTTCCTTGAAGAAGCAGGAGTGGGACGAAAACTCGTCCAATTGAAGCCCAAGCAAGCCTTCTTTTTGCAAGGAAGTTCAGCTGACTCCATCTTCTATCTTCAGACGGGCCGCGCAAAACTCACCGTCGTTTCGCATGACGGGAAAGAGGCCACGATCGCGCTTCTCCCCGCCGGGGAATTCGTTGGAGAGGAGTCGCTGGCGAGCGTGGGTGGGCGGCACATGGCCACTGCCAGCGCCATTGACCCCTGTACAGCGCTCAGGATAGAGAGGGAGGAAATGATCCGCCTGATGCACGCGGAGCACGCCTTCTCTGAAATGTACTTGAAATTCCTGCTGATCCGGAGCATGCGATCCCAAGCCGATCTTGTCGCGCAGCTTTTCGACTCCAGCGAAAGGCGTTTGGCGAGAATTCTCCTGTTATTGGCCGAATTTGGTGAGCCGGGTAAACCGGAACACTTGCTTCCCCCCATCACGCAGGAAACTCTGGCAGAGATGGTCGGCACCACTCGGTCCCGCGTCAGCTTCTTCATGAATCGATTTCGCAAGCTCGGCCTTCTCGAATACAACGGCCGCATCCGGGTCCATAAGTCCCTGCTCAATGTGGTTCTGCACGATGAATTCACGGAGCGTAACCCGGAGAGACCTTCTGGTTCGGCTACTCCACGTGTTCAATCAATGGCGGCCAACTAGGAACGGTGAGTGTAGTACGTGGCCGCAGTCCCACATTGACCTCAGTCGTTGCCAAACGGCCCGTAGCCGTCTCCAGCATCGACGGCGCCGAGTTTGGATTTGAGCCCATTCGACGTGCCCGGTTGCCGCCCCTCTGCCCGCAACCCGAGCACACCAGTTGCCGGTTTCCACTCTTGCGCTGTACCCACTGCTTCAGTGGTCTTGGCCCGCTCATCGATCTCGTTCCGGTAAACCTTGCAGCCAGGCCAGCTTTGGCCTCTGGTGACTCCCGGCCGCGCTTCTCAGAGGGTTCAGTGCCAGATGGCGACCCGCCCCATTCGATCGACCCTTGAGAGGCCGGTTCTCGTTGCCTGTCCGATCGATGCAATGGGTGTGCTAAACGGAACAGACCATTACCGGTTGCAATGCTATCTTTGGCCCGAGAAGAATTGCGTGCTCTGGAACGGAATGATGGCCCCGTCGCCGCCTCCACGCAATGCTGATGAAGATTCTCCGCGACCAGACCACACCCAGGAAGAGGCCGTCTAGATGGATAGAATAACCGGGAAGCCCTTTGATGCCGCTGCTTTTCTCGCGGCCGAAGTGCCAGGACGAAGCATCAGCAATAATTACACTGCAGGGCAGATTTTCTTTTCCCAGGGAGGCCCAGCCGACGCTGTGTTTTATCTTCAGACTGGCCGGGCGAAGCTCACCGTCATTTCCAAGGGTGGCAAAGAAGCGACGGTTACGCTGCTCGCTGCCGGGGATTTTTTTGGCGAGGAGTCGATGGCCAGAGCGGGAACGCTGCGAACGGTCGCGGCCTCAGCCATTACCGCCTGTACGGTACTCAAGATCGCGACGGCGAAAATACTCCGCGTCCTCCAGGCGGAACATAAGTTCTCCACCTTTTTCTTGAAGTTCATCGTGATTCGGGGCATGAGAACCCAGGCGGATCTCATCGATCTGCTATTCAACTCCAGCGAGAAGCGGTTGGCGCGGACGCTCTTGTTGATGGCCGAATATGGTGAACCGGGTGCGCCGGAGACGCTTATCCCACCGGTAACGCAGGGGACTCTTGCGGAGATGATCGGTACAACTCGATCACGTGTCAGCTTCTTCATGAATCGCTTCAGGAAGCTCGGCTACATTGATTACAACGGCGCCATTCGGGTTCACAAGTCGCTGCTCAACGCGGTTTTGCACGACAAGCTACCGGAGGAGAATGCATCACGACCCAAACTCCTCGACCCGCCACCCAGTCCAGCAAGGACCGCCAAACGAGCCAAGCTCGTGTGAGCAGCGGATTACTCGCATCGAATTGCATGTTGACAGAGCCGGGCGCAAGGCAACGCATCCCATGTCCAGCTGGCCCGAGCGCCCTTCCGTCAGCGATTAGAGGTTGCGCATGAAAGCAAATGGACACTTTGGACACCTTCACAACAGGATGCAGCCAAGCATGGGGCATGCTATTGTTCAATCGCGGAAGTTACGCGTCGTCGGCGGGGCGTCTCTTTTGCAGTTCGCGGGTCTTAGCCTGCTGGCAGGTTCGCTGCTGCCTGTTGGCGTGTGTGCGCGGGCGCAGGAGCCGACGAAGCATCAGGAAAAGCTATACGACGATGAGTCCGGATTTTTGGGTGATTCCTATTCCAAGCTCCAGCCTGATCCGGGGGACGGCGATTGGCTGACTTATTTCAAGACGAGAGACGTTTTGAAGAATTCGGACACGTTCCTCCTCGAGCCGGTAAAAGTTTACCTCGTTCCTGAGGCTCAACAGCGTGGCATTGAGCCTGAGCAGTTGGACAAGCTGTCGCAGTACTTCACGAAAGCTATCCAGGACGAACTCGGGGCCGGACACTACAAACTCGTGACTGAGCCTGGGCCCGGCGTGATGGTGTTGCTATTCGCGATCACCAACGTGCAGCCCAACGGCGGCAAGAAGAATATGGTCGTCACGGGAGCCACGGACGCCGCTTTGTATGGGGTAGCCCCTCCGGGTGCGAGCTTGTTAGTGCCGAGGCTGAGCGTGGGCAGGGTTTCGATTGAAGGGGAGATGGTGGATTCGGTGTCCCGCGAGGTAGATATGGCGTTCATGACCAGCAAGAGCGGCAGAAGGTTCTTTAGCGGGCTCAAGGCGTTTCAAAAGTGGGGAGATATCGACGCCGCTTTTCGTGGGTGGGCGAAGAACTTTCGCAAGAGGTTGGATAAGGCGCACCAGTCGTAGGGGTGCGGGGTAGGGATGGCCTACCTTTTATTCCTTGTCGTGCCGAGCCACCTCCAGAGATAGGTCCGGCAGGGTGCCAGCGGACATTACGGCCAGCCGCTCGAGTGAAAAAAACATCAGCTTGACCTCTTCGACAACTATCCCGTTGCCCTGATCGATGGCAAGCGAGTTCTGCAGGATACCGGTTCTCCATTCAGCATCGGCAATGGGGACCGGTTTGAGATCGCAGGGCAGCCTTTCAGGTTCCAGGGTGAAATGGGAGTCACCACCGACAAATTGTCGCAGTGAATGAACACACAGATCGACGCCCTGCTCGGGAGTGACGTGCTCTCCAAGTTCGTGGTCGCGCATGCTTGGTGGCGCAGCACTGTAACCTTCTCGCCTCACGGAAGCAGCCTGGCGGGTGAGGATCTTCCGGTGGAACAGTTGATGGGAACACCCGTGCTCAAGTTCCTTACGGCAAACGGCAAGACCAAGGCACTCTTCGATAACGGAAGGTTGTGGTCGAATTTCTAACGGTCAAATCATCGTGAATGCCGACCGATCATTATTTACCGCGGGTTGTTACTGTGTGGCCAAACCGTACGCTGGGTGGTCAACTGTTCGTAAATCCCCAATGCCCTCGTCGAGGCAAGATAGGTCCTGTGAAGTCTTAGTGCTGTATCTGGAGCGCCCTGCGCAAGAGTTGGCCGTTGCACGCACTTGGGTAGGGCGCTTCTGATACAGCGACTTGAAGGAAGCCGCCCCCATGGAAGCCTATGTATTTTGATTGGGCCTCAGCGGGTGCA
>DASRLI010000133.1:0-2807 GCA_035648535.1 Occallatibacter sp.
AGACCGCACTCGACATTCAGAATCCGCTTGACAAGTTTATGGCTGGAAAATCGCGGCGCGAATACTCGACCGGCGAATCCATCTTTTCGCAAGGCGACCCGGCCGCTGCGGTTTTCTTTATTCAGCGCGGCAAGGTAAAACTCACTGTCGTATCGATGAACGGCAAGGAAGCCGTAATTGCGCACCTTCCGGAGGCTAGCTTTTTCGGTGAAGCCTGCCTGGCGGGTGAGACGCATCGCGTTGCCTCTGCGAGTGCGCTCGAATCGAGCACAATCGTTCGCATTGACAAGGCGGTCATGCAGGACCTGCTCCATCGTGAGCCGGCGTTCGCGGAGCACTTCCTCGCGCACTTGCTCTCTCGCAACAACCGCATGCAAGCCGATCTCGTCGATCATTTATTCAATTCAAGCGAGAAGCGCCTCGCCAGGTTGCTAATGCTGATGGCCAACTTCGGCCCCGCATCGAAGCCCACCCCAGTCATTGCCAAGATCAGTCAGGAAACCCTGGCAGAGATGATAGGCACCACAAGATCCCGCGTCAGCTTCTTTCTTAACCGGTTTCGCGATCTCGGTTACATTGACTACAGCCCAGCCGGGATGTGCATAAATAGTTCACTGGTCAACGTTGTCCTGAACGACTGACTCGCATCCCGTTGCCCGGGCCACTTTGCCGTAATCAGGCGAGAACCCGGGCCGACAGCATGGTGCCAGTGAAAATACTGGAACTAGCTCATTCCTTGACACTTGAGGGTTGCCGGTCTAATTCTCATCTGGTTTCTATCCTGCGGTAAGACTGATTTTTTCGCACACGCCACCGAGATTCAGGTTCCGCCTATTCTGCCGCCTTTGGGACGAATTGCGTCGTCCCGCACAATTCCTTGAAAAGTTGATCAAAACAGAACAGACATTTCCCCTGTGCGCAGGCGATGATGGCCTAGAGATGAGTGTAGTAAAGCTCAAATGCGGGAGACCTGCTCAGAAAGCTACGGCCTCCCCCAGGGTAGCGACGCGAAGTAGGTGTTGCCGATCAGGCAGTACGGAATGCTCTGTTCGAATCTTCTTGAAGCACTTTCTCCCCGGCCTTTGACTGGACCAAAGCAGTCCTGGTCGCACATGCGGATCGGCGTCGAGGAGGTACCATGATGACCACCAATACGAACAACTCCACATTCGATCTTGCGGCTTTTCTTGCCCACGCCGGCCTTGGCCGAAGAATCGTCGAATTCAACGAGAGAGACAACTTCTTCACCCAGGGAGATCCAGCAGACTCCATCTTCTATCTTCAGCATGGCCGGGCAAAGCTTACCGTCGTTTCGCAGGCTGGTAAAGAGGCCACCATTACGCTACTCTCTTCCGGCGACTTTGTTGGCGAGGCGGCGCTGGCGGCCGTGCCTGGGCTTCGATTGTCCACTGCCACCGCCATCGTCAGATGCGCTGCGCTCAAAATCACGCGGGAGGAGATGATCCGCGTGATGCATCAGGAGCATGAGCTCTCCGATATGTTCCTGAAGTTTTTGCTGGAACGCAGCATGCGCACCCAGGCCGACCTGGTCGACCAGCTTTTCAACTCCAGCGAAAAACGTTTGGCTCGAATTCTTTTACTGATGGCGGAGTTTGGCAGGCCGGGGGAGCCGGAAACCTTCATTCCTCCGATTACGCAGGAGACTCTGGCCGAGATGATTGGAACAACGCGGTCCCGCGTCAGCTTCTTCATGAATCGCTTTCGTGCGCTCGGGTTTATCAGTTACAACGGCCGCATCCAGGTGCACAAGTCGCTGCTCAATGTGGTCCTGCTGGACCAGTTACCCGAGCACAACGCGGAGAAGCCGCGCATTCATTCCATCGCGTGATGGTTTCCTCGCCCAGCAGATCGAGCGGCTTCAAGGGGTGAGCAAAACAGGACAGCATGTTTATCGGATTCAGGCGATGCTTGGTCCAATGGTTCACATTTCTGCGTGCCTGGAAAGATAGCTAATGCTTGAAGCACGCGGGAAACTGCTCATTGTTGACGAAGACGATTCGATTCGTACCACTTTGTCTCCCCTCTTCTCCCAACTTGGATATCATGTGCGGTCCTGCGGGGACGGCTTCTCGGCCTTGGCGGAGATTCGCAAGGAGATTCCTGACGTCATGCTCGCCGACCTGAGCATGGCGGGTATCCCGGTCGTTGAATTCCTTATGGTGGTCCGGCGCTGGTTTCCATCTATCCGGGTGCTCGCCATGGGCGGGGCATTTTCAGGCAATCGCGTGCCAGCTGGAGTTGCGGCCGATGCATTTTACCAGAAAGGTGCAGGCCCGGCGCGCTTGATCGAACAGGTGGACGCAATGATCCAGCCGAAGCGATCTGCCATCCGTTTAAGTGTGGAGAACCTATTCGGATTCCAGGTTTACGAGGCGATCCCTGCGTATCCTGGCACTGAGCCCTTGACGTTTCCTGCAAATCCCACATTGGTGTTTCCGCTTCCGCAATGGAAGCAGCCGGGGAAACTAACCCCAATTGAAACAGTGATTCAGGCTCAGAAGACCTGCTCCTTATGAAATGTCCTCTTTGCGGTAGCACCCGCGTCAAGACGTCGCGGATTCGCAGCTCAGATATTCCAGAGCTGTGCATTGGGCGCCTTCCCATGCGATGCTGGGATTGTGTATGGCGGTTTCGCGCTTGGCTGCCGCTGGTGCTGATTTCCAAGTTGATGGAAGAACCAAGAAAACGAATGAACGCTGAATAACACAGGACCTCAAAGGCGCGGCTTTCCATCGCCGGGAGTTTCAGTTTTAGATTTGATAAAGGTAAGCGGTCCGCCTATGGCA
>DASRLI010000134.1:0-18671 GCA_035648535.1 Occallatibacter sp.
GTGGTGGCGGTCACATGGGTGGCGGCGGCGGCCATGGCGGCGGCGGCGGACACCGGTAAATCAATTGAATTGTTAGGAAAGGCCCGTCTGCTTCGGCAGGCGGGCCTTTTTCTTTGGCTCAATATCTGAGAGGAACTTTAAGGCAGGTGTCTCCTGATGGTATAGAGGCAGAAACATCCCTCAGGGGCCCGATTAAAACCTTGGCATTTTCGGCACGGCGACCCAGAGGGTACCCCGGCCGTGCCCTGACACTTCGTGCTCACCCCAAGGATCTTTGCGGAAACGATGAAATTGTGTTGCGCGCCTTCGTGCGTGCCTGAAGGAGATTTTGGACGATTGCAGCAGGTTAGAGCATTTTCGGCCGGGGTGTTTACAGTTGCGATGGATATCAGTGGTCTCCCACCCTTTGCGCAAAGAACGCACAAAGGAAGGGGCACCCGAAGTTGTGTTAACACTCAACTCGAAAATGCTATAGCCCCGCTACGCGGGGATAGTCAGTGAGTCAGCAAGTCAGCGGGTGACTTCTTGATACAGGTTTTACGCCGCTGCTATCTGGTCGCCTGCTTTTTGGTTGGGTGAGGCGGTGGACCAAAGAGCGAACTCGGCCTCGCGGCGTGCCTTGAGGCCAGCGTTTTCCTCGCCGCCGGCGATGTCCCAGCGCAGCAACTGCTCGGCGGCGGCTTCGTAGCGGCTACTGTTCAGGATCTTCAGCAGGGTGGAAGAGGCCAGCCTGCCAGCGCCCAGGTTGAAACAGAAGTCGACCAGCGCATCGAACTGGCCCTGTGTGAGCTGAACTTTGACGAGGCGCTTGACTGCCTGCTCGGCGTCGCGGACGTCACTGATCAGGATCTCCGCAGCCTGCGCCTCGCTGATTTTGTCGGGAAAGGACTCGGGGTGCAGGAGGCGGTGGCCGTACCCGATGGTTGGAAACCCGTTCACGTCCATGTAGGTTTGGCTGCGAAATCCCTCCGACTTCTTGAGCAACTCCAGTCCTGCCGCGCTTAACTTCATACATCCTCCTGCCCGCAGCCATGAATGGCCCTGGCTTTATGGTGGCAGGATGCGGAAATTAATCTGCAAATGCGCCCGTGGAATCGCTCGCGCGTCAGTGGGCCGCAGCCGGGGCCTTGCCGGTCAGCGACTCAAAATCCAGGACGAGCCTGGTCAGCGCATCGTCGAAGTTGCGGTCGTGGGTTTTTTGCAGGTTGGCCGCATCGATGGCTTCGGTCAGCGCCCAAAGGACGTAGTGGGTCTTGATGTCGTAAATCACGAGCCGAAACATTGGCAGTGGATCGGAGGCGCCCTTCTCCTTGTCGGCATTTGAGGGGCCGTAGGCGCTGTCAACCGCAGTTCCAGAACCAGGTCGGCCTGAGACGGATCGCCAACCGGCTTGAAATCTCCTGCAGACTTGAGAGCGGCGTAGAACTGGTCGTAACCGCGGTCCGGGTTGCCCCTGAAGGGATGCGGAAACAGGCCGCTATCAGCTCCAGAATTGGAAACAAAGATATTCTTGGCGGTGAGGATTGCTGCGGGCACAGGTCCTGGGGAGGGTGGGGCGGAGTTTTGAGCAACTGCAGCAACTGCCGAAAGAAGCAGAACGGCAGTTACGGCCTTAATATCCACAAATATCTTGCTCATCGGGGTCATCCCTTCTGGCGTATTATGCATCCGTAGGAGCAGACGCTGGGGCCTCGTTGTTTGTTGCACGGGCCTTGGGGGTATGCTTTCCAGTTCATTACCCGTTCGTTGCTTCATATCTTCTTTCGCCATCCATTCGCGTCATACGGCAGCCACAGGGTCCCACAATATGAATCCGGCGGCTCGGTCTGTAAGTCTTTAGTTTGCACCATTTTTGGTGCAGAACTGTAACTTCCAGAACAGTAAAGGGTTATCGCAAACAGCCTGGAAACGCACGATTTTTTCAACAGAAATACTAGTGTCTATCTTGCTAATAGTTGAGGCAAGATAGTGGCGACTTGGTAAAATGGACAGATGGTCATAAACCGGAAATCACGCAACTTGAGCCTGAACACTCCGCTACGCATATGGGTGCTGGCGGGTGTTTCATCGATTGCGCTGGCCGCTCTGGTGGTTACACTTACCACCAGACCAGTGCACGCGGATGCGCGCCTTTCCCGTCCCGTAGCAACCATAACGGTCGCGCCTCCAGTCGCAGCACCGACACCGGAATCGCTTATGGCGCAGCAGACCGCCATCAAGCGGGGAGACAGACTACACGGAATTGCATCCTGGTATGGCAATGTGTTCAACGGCCGCAAAACGGCGAGCGGAGAACGGTTCGATATGTGGGCGATGACGGCCTGCCATCCGACGCTCCCATTCGGTTCCCTAGTCCGCGTTGTAAACCACGCCAATCATCACTCGGTTGTGGTTCGCATTACGGATCGCGGCGACCTGGTGGACGAGGGGCGCATCATCGACCTCTCGTTTGGCGCCGCACAAAGATTGGCCATGACCAGGTCGGGCTTGGCCAAGGTCGATCTGCAAGTCTTATCGCTCGGCAGTTTTCGGAGCAAGAATTAAGCAATTTTGAACATTCGAATTAACGGCCAGCCCATGGGCTGGCCGTTCTGTCTGCAGGCTGTGCTTGATGGCTACTCGTTCTCCGGGCGGGTATAAGGTTTTTGCAGGTAGAGCCGCGCCTCGTTTACCGCGCCCTGGGTATTGTCGTTGGTTTGAACGGCCAGGCGGTACTCGTTCACGGCCCGGTCCCGCTGCCCGGTGACGTCGAAGATTTTGCCGACCTGTATGTGGCTCCAGACCTCAGTCCAGCGCGGCTCGTCGTCGCCGCGCAGTGCGTCGCGGTAGGCATTTACGCTGGCCTGGTAGTTGTGCTGGCTAAACAGGATCTCCCCGATGCGGTAACTGGCCAGCGAACTAAGCGGATTGGCATCCAAGGCTTTTTTGTACTCGGCGAGCCCCCCGGCAAGGTCGCCCTGAGCGACCAGTTGCTGGCCCTTCAGGATGGCGATTCGCACTTGCAGGTCGGGCGTCGACTTGAGCACCCAGTTATCGGGATCGATGGCGATGCGCCGCGGCCGACCGAATGTGTCTACCACGTACTGCGTGTCGGTTCCGACCACTTCGACTTTCTGATTCTCGGTCTTGCCGTCTGTCTCGACGCGAAGGTCCACGGGCATCCGGAACAGGTCAAGATCCTGCTGAATCTCTCCGATGGTTCTGAAGCCCTTGTTGTTGCCAAGCCGGTAGACGGAGTACTTATCGGTGAAACGCGGCGCGCCGGTTCCGTCAATCCATTGCGCAAAGAACGGGGTCAATTGCTGCTGGCTCTGCGCCTCGGCTACCTTGACCAAGTCCTGCGTCCGAATCGAGCTGTCGGTGTACTGGCTGAGAGTTCCTTTCAGCGTGGCCAGGAAGGCCTTGTCGCCCACTTCCCAGCGGAGCATGTTGAACACCATGGCGCCCTTTTCCAGGGTCATGGACTGGAATTCAGGGGAAAACGGATTCAGGCGCCCGGCTGTCGACAGCGGAATGGTGTCGTAGGCCAGCGCACCGGCCGCGACGTCTTCCATCGCCGTGAGCATCGCGTTCTTGCCGCTTTCATCGGCCAGGTACATCAGCTCGCCATAGCGGGACATTCCATTGGTGATCCAGGCATCGTTGAGCGTGCGCGGACTGACTTCGCTGCCCCACCACTGGTGCGCGATGGTATTGGCCAGCAGCCTCACACCGCTCTTGTCGCCCACGCGCGAACTCGGAATCGCAACCAGTTCCGGAGCCCAGACAGCAGGCAAGGTGTCGTCCGGCACCTCCATGACATTCAGGTGGCTCGTCTCCGGCTCTCCGAAGTTGTCGGTGAAGAAGTCGAATTGCTTTGTCGCCGTCTGCGCCAGTTGGTTGGCGGAGGCCTGATGGCTTATGGACAGGTACACCTTCACATTGCCGGCGCCCACGGATACGGGGCCGACGAATCGCCCGGCAATCACTGTTCCCGGAAATCCCGGCTTCTTCCAATTGAAGTGGAACTCGTCGCCCGGCTTGCCGCCGCTCAACGTGACCGATTTTGCGGCTCCCTCGGCACCGCTGGCAAAAACCTTCATGCCCTGGGGCACGCGGATGTGCATTTCCGCCGTAAACCGGTTGGTCATGTATCCGGTGGAGGGGAACCAGCGCGCGGCGCAAAGCAGGTAAGTGATGGGCTCCTGGATGGCGGCCAGCTTGAGACCCTCGACCGGGCCATCTTCAGCGCCAGTGATGGTGCCCTCGTACTCGAAGGTCCAGCGCACGGTTTGACCCTGCACAAATGAGGCACCCGGGGTTACGCGGATTGCTCCGTCGGCTGTCCGCTCACCCTCGAGCAGTTTGCCGGACTCGTCGGTAATCTTGGTGACTTTGAGCGCAGGGTGGAAGCCGAAGTTGACTACCTCGAGGTTGGCGGGCGCGGTAAAGGTGACGACCGTTTTAGCCGTGAGGTGGTGCGCGGTTGTGTCCAATTCGGCATCGATAACGTAGCCGGTAATGGTCAGCGCCGGCCGCTCGGCTCTCTGTGCCGACAGGGGGACCGCCAAGGTCAGTACAGCAGTAAGGACGCCGGCCGCGCCTGCAATGAGATGCATTCCGCATCCGCGACGAATATTTCGTTCTTGTCTACGCATAGGTGTCATCCTTGCTTTACCGCCGGTCGTTTGGTGGCCGTTCCCTGGACCCATGTTAATTCCGTTCAGGGCTGCACAGCCCATTCGATCGCCGCTGGGGAAGCCGCCTTGAGTTCTTCAAGGGTGATCTCCGCCACCCGCTCAATGGCGCCCGCGGTGCGCTCAGTGCCCTTCGCCGGCCGCTTGCTCAATGCATCTCGAATCGTTCCCAGCTCCTTCATCATGGACTCGCGAGGGACCCCGTCCGGTAGCAGGGGCGACAATTGTTGGACGATATTTGCTGCCGTGAAGGTCTGCTGAATCAACTCCGGAACCACTCGCTTGCCTGCAATGAGATTGGCCATGGCCACGTGCTGCACCTTCACCACCCGCCTGGCGATGGCATAGGTAACCGTCGAAACCCGGTACACCACTATAAATGGATTGCCGATGAGTGCCGCCTCGACTGTGGCGGTGCCGCTGGCCACTATCGAGGCGCGGGCATGGAAAAGGGCGGCGCGAGCATCATCGACGAGGCGAACGGCCAGACTTTCTCCATGGTCTTTTGAGATCTGCAGCACTTCAGCTCGTTGAGCGACGTTGAGCGTGGGCGCCAAAGGCACGATAAACTCGAATGCCTCAGACGAAGGTGCGGTGGACTGGAGTTTTCGCGCGGCTTCAAGCATCTCGGGCAGATGGTCGCGAATCTCCCTGGATCGGCTGCCGGGAAGGAGCCCTATCCATGTTTTTGCCGGGTCTAGGTGGTTTTCCGCGGCAAACTGCTCGCGACTGATGGTGGGCAACGGTAACTCCGCCAGCGGATGGCCGACGAATTCCGCCTTCACGCCGTTATCGCGGTAGAACGCCTCTTCGAAGGGGAAGATGACCAGCATCTTACGGATGTACTTTTGGACAAGCTTGATGCGGTGCTTCTTCCAGGCCCACAGTTGCGGGCTTACGAAGAAGATGACTGGAACGCCCAGGCGATGGAATTCCTTTGCGAGGCGGAAGTGGATTTCAGGAAAGTCGATGAGCACGGCAACATCGGGCCGGCGGGCGCGGATTGCCTTTTTGAGCTTGCGGAATTCGCGGTAGATGCGCGGCAGGTGGCGGACTACCTCGGTGAGTCCCATGACGGCCATGTCTTCCGAGCGCACTACGCGCTCCAGGCCAGCAGCTTCCATGCGGTCGCCGCCCATTCCGAACAGCTGGGCTGTGTGGCCGGATGCTGCGAGCCGCTGCTGAAGCGCGGTTGCGACCAGAGCGCCGTAGTGCTCGCCGCTTGCTTCGCCTGCCGAGATGAAGATGGTCGGAGACATTGGGTGGTTTGTGCTTACGCACCTCAACGGGGCGTTGAGGTGTTGCCCACAATCATAGCGGCTTGGGAGCTGCTTGATCCTGTCCTGAGCTTTGCTTCTGAGGCCGAGAAGCCGCTGATCATGTTCGGGACATGGGCCAGCATTCCCTCCGGGGCTAAAGCCCTCAGTGATTTTGCGGCGTTTATGGCACGGCGACCCAGAGGGTACCCCGGCCGTGCCCTTTCAAAGCCCTTCTACACCAATTGGAAAACTGCCCTAAAATCGAGATTCCTTACTGCACTTGCGCGGTGCGCACTGCAGCCAGTTCGGCAAGGCGGTCGGCGATGCGCTCGGCGGCGGCGGGGTGGGCCTGAGTTCGTGCCGCGGCAGACATGGCCGCAAGACGGGCCTTATCTGTGAGCAGGCCAGTGAGCGTGGCGAGCAGCCTGCCGGGCTCGTCGAGTTCCTTTTCCTGCAACATGACCGCGACACCGACCGCTACCATGGCCTCGGCGTTGCTGCGCTGGTGGTGGTCGGCGGCGGCGGCAAAGGGGACCAGCAGGGCCGGCTTTCCGGCGGCGGCCAGTTCGGCCACGGTAGATGCCCCACTGCGCGCCATGACCAGATGCGCACCGGCAAAGCGTGCGGGCATGTCGTCGAAATAGGGGCATACCTGCCAGCGAGCCGGATCGGCGCCGCTGGCAGCATAGGCAGCTTGAGTGACCTCGAGATGGCGAGTGCCGCACTGATGCAGAACGGTGAGCCCCGGAACGGCATCGAGCAGCGCAGGCAGGATAGCGGGCACGTGGATATTGAAGATGCGCGCTCCCAGAGAACCGCCAAAGACGAGCAGGTGCGGCGCTTCGCCGGTGGGCGGTTCAATCGTGAAGAACATTGGACGGACGGGAATGCCCGTGACTTCGCTGTTGTTGAACCAGGCAGCGGTAGCAGGAAAGTTGACCGCGGCGGCCTGCACCTTTTTGCCTACCAGGCGGTTAGCTAGCCCCGGCATGGCATTCGGTTCGAAGATCATGGTGGGGACCTTGAGCCATAGCGCTGCCGCCATGGCCGGACCGGAGGCATAACCGCCTACGCCAAATACAACGTTGGGCTTGAATTCGCGAATCAGCCGCTTGCACTCTGCAATACTGCCTGGAAGTTGCAGCATGGTACGCAACCGGGTAGCCAGGGATACGTTTTTGAGCGGACCCACAGCGATGAGGCGCAGGCGAAATCCGGCCTCAGGCACCATGCGAAGTTCGAGCCCCCGAGCTGTGCCGACAAAAAGAACTTCAGCCTTGTGGCGAACAACCAACTCCTGAGCTACAGCCAAGGCAGGAATGATGTGGCCGCCGGTACCGCCACCGGCAATGAGAATTCGCAGTTCCGACAAAACTGTTGCCTTTCCGATGAGAAATGCAGGGCATTCAAGTGGAACAACTCGGTACTGGATTCACTTCCACCCGCTAGTAACCAGCGTAGATTACCGTAGTCAAATTTGCCAGAGCGCGCTTGCTCGAGTTCCGCAATCTGAAGATTAAAAACGTACTAATTTTTCAGCGATTGCTTTGCTCAATCAACTTTTCTAGAAATGTTGAGCAGGACTCCGATGCTTGCCAGCGTACAAAAGAGCGAGGTCCCGCCGGAAGAGATCAAGGGCAGGGGAATTCCCTTGGTGGGCACCAGGGAGAGCACGACGCTGATGTTGAAAAAGGCCTGGAGGAGAATGCTGGTGGTGATGCCGAAGGCGACCAGACGTGCGAAGGGGTCCTGCGAGCGAAAGGCGGTGCGCAAGCCGCGCCAGCCAAAGACGGCGAAAAGGATAACGACGCCAATGGCTCCGATGAAGCCCAACTCCTCGGCAATGTTGGCAAAAATGAAGTCGGTGGAAGCTTCGGGCAGGTAGAACAACTTTTGCATGCCCTCCATGTAGCCGCGGCCGGTGAGGCCGCCCGTGCCTACCGCGATAAGCGACTGGTTGATATGAAAACCTGCACCCATGGGGTCGGAATCGGGGTGGAGAAAAACGAGCATGCGCTGGCGGCGCCAGGAAACCATGAAAAGCAGCGCAACCAGGCCGGGCAACGCCGCGAGGACCCCGGCGAAGAGGTATTTCCACTCCATGCCTGCCAGTATCAGCATCATGGCGGTGACGCCGGCCAGAACAAGGGCGGTGCCCAGATCGGGCTGCTTGACGATGAGGAGGATGAAAACCACGGGCATGACGGCGGCGCGCAGCAGCGTATGTTTCCAGTCGCGCATGTGATCGAGGCGGGAATGCAGGAACCACGCCAGGAAAAGCACCAGAACCGCCTTGGCAATTTCGGAAGGCTGCAAGGTGAAGTGCCCGCCGAAACGGATCCAGCGATGGGTGTTGTGGGAACCGGGAACAAAGAACACCAGGACGAGCAGCAGCGTGGTGGCGCAGAGGGCCGGGTAAATAAAGCGGGGTGAGTTGTAGACGCTGTAGTCGATGTGCATGAGGACCAGCATGGCGAGGACGCCGCCCAATGCCCAGAGGGCCTGCCTGCCGAGGTCAGTAAATTCGGAGTGATAGCGCGCCTCAGCCACGACGGCCGAGGCTGAAAACACCATTGCGAGCCCCACCACGACAAGCACCAGGGTGGTGAAGAACATCCATTTGTCTACGCCTACGCGGGCTGCCATGCTTTCCAACCCCGCTGTTCGCTTACGAGTTCCTTGAAGACCCGGCCACGATGCTCGTAGTTTTCGAACTGGTCGTAGCTGGAGCAGGCCGGCGCCAGCAGTATTACGTGACCAGGACGCGCGGCACTGACAGCGGCGCTCACTGCTTTCTCCAGCGTTTCGCAAGAGTGGAGGGAAACGACGCCGCGCAATTGCGATTCGATTTTGGCCGCTGCGGAGCCGATGGTGTACACCGCATTAACTCGCTCCCGCAACAGTGGGGTGAGGAGCGTGTAGTCCGAGCCTTTGTCTTTGCCGCCCAGGATGAGGTGAACACCGGAGGAGAAGGCGGCAATGGCCTTGGCGGTGGCGTCCACGTTGGTGGCTTTGGAGTCATTGTAGAACTCGACGCCGTTGACCGTGGCGACGTACTCGAGCCGGTGCTCGACGGCCTGGAACTTCTCGATGGCGCGGCGAGTGATTTCCGCCGGAACACCGGCCAGCCGGGCTGCAACCACCGCTGCCAGCACGTTCTCAATGTTATGGGCGCCCTTCAGCGGAATTCCTGTCAGGGGCATCACCTGCTCGACGGCGGCATTCTTTGCGCCGCGGTAGACCACGAATCCATTCTCAAGCCAGGCGCCCTGATCGACCGCATGTTCGACTGAAAACCAGTAGCCTTTGGCGGAGGCGCGGCTGGCAGCGGCTGCGGCGGGCGCATTGTCGGCGTTCAGCACCAGGCAGTCGGTTAGGTCCTGTTTGGCAAAGATCCGCTCCTTGGCCCGCGTATAGTTCTCGAAGCTCCCGTGCCGGTCAAGATGATCGGGGGTAATGTTCAGGATGACGGCAATGTTGGGGCGGAACTCGACGGTGCTCTCAAGCTGGAAGCTGGAGACCTCGATTACCGACCAAGTGTCGGGAGTGCTTTCATCAATGAGCCCGACCACAGGCACGCCGATGTTGCCGCACACGAGGGTGGGAACGCCGGATTCCTTGAGAATTTCGCCCAGCAGGGCGGTGGTGGTGGTTTTTCCATTGGAGCCGGTAATCGCCACCATCTTGCCCTCGAGAAAACGCGCGGCCAGTTCGAGCTCGCCGATGACCGGGAGGCCAAAGTTTTTCACCTGCACCAGTTCGGGTGTGTCCAGAGGAACGCCGGGGCTGACCACGATCAGATCCTGGCGGCGGAAGGTGAGCAGGCCGTGGCCGCCGGCCTCCACCATGATGCCTTCTTCGAGGAGCGCTGGGATATCCTTGGCCAGCGCTTCTGCGCTGCGCACGTCCGAGACGGTGACGTTTGCGCCCTTTCGGCGCAGAAACAGGGCCGCAGCCAGACCGGATTTCCCCAGCCCCACAACCAAAACCTTCTTGCCTTTAAGTTCCATCATATTGGGTCTATTCTACGGTTTCCGCGACTTCCTTTCGGTGATAAAAGGGAATGTCCCTTCGTAACTAGAAATTGAAAGCAGTCGGACGCGCCGGCAACCCCGGCGCCCGCAACGGCCCGGAACAGCAACAAGTCAATCGCATCCGCTGCGCAGTCCATTTCAACTCTTCTCCGGATTGCTCGGCCCATCTACCTGGCCGAGCGGACGGAACAGGCAATCGAATTCGACCGCCGATACATTGTCCGCGCCGTGATAATTTACCGGCTGAATTTGCGCGGGAACGAAGCCGGTCTCGGCCATAAATTTCAACGCCTCATGGAACTGCCACTCTCCGTCATACACGTGAATAATGGGCAGTTCCATTAAAATGCCCATCATTCGCGGAATGGTCTGCTGCCCGCCCTCGATTACCTGCCTTTCGTAGCCCTGGGTGTCGATCTTAAGAAACATTCTCCCGGAGAGCCCCGCCGCAACCTGATCGAGGGTCTGAATGGGAATCTGCTCTGTGTGATCCACTGCCATTCGGCTGTCGTGCAAGCCCGCGACACTGGTCATCCCCAGAATAGAACTGAAAACGGAAAGTTCGGATACATTCAGTGTGGCCGCTCCCGAAGCCGCGCCCAAGCCACAGTGGTGGACCTCCCAGTTGCCATCGGCTGCCGCCTTGATGGAAAGGGCCTGAAATGCGGATTCAATCGGTTCAAAGGAAACAATCTTGCCTCGGTACCCACCGGCTCGTAAAGATTCACCGAACTGGCCAACGTTTGCTCCCACATCGATCACCACATCAATCTTGCGGTCTTCGATGAAATCGATCAGATCCCGAACTCTCCGCCTCCCGAGATGGATGATCCCAAGACGCTTATATATGGCCCTTACGATGCGATTCACTTGGTCTTTATCCCTCTGCCTGCACTCCTGATTGTGCACCGCGCGGGGCTCCGCGTGGGCCTTGCCTAGCGAAGTTTGAGCGTGGTGAGTGCAAACAATGCAAACACCAGGGCGCCAATCCAGAAGCGGACAATGATCTTGGATTCACTCCAGCCGATCTGCTCGAAGTGATGGTGAAGCGGCGCCATTTTGAAGATACGCTTTCCGTTGCGCAGTTTATAGCTGCCTACCTGCAGCACCACTGAAAGCGCCTCGATAATGAATATGCCGCCGATGAACGGCAGAAGCAACTCCTGACGAATGATGATTGCGATTGTTCCGATGGCGCCGCCCAGGGCCAGCGAGCCTACGTCGCCCATGAAGATCTCGGCGGGGTGGGCGTTGTACCAGAGGAAACCGATGGAGGCTCCAACCATCGAACCGCAGAACACGGTGAGCTCCGCCACTTTGGGCATGTGTTGCAGTTCCAGGTAGTCCGCAAAAACCACGTTGCCGCTGACGTAGGTAAGCACGGTGAGCGCGCCGGCGGCGATGATTGTGGAGCCGATGGCCAGCCCGTCAAGGCCGTCGGTCAGATTAACTGCGTTGGAAGAACCGACCAGCACAAAGACGACAAAGGCTACGAAGGGCAGAAACGCCAGGAAGCCCAGATGCGGAATCGTAGTGGGCCAATGCCAGAGTAGATCGGGACGCCAGTTCTTGATGAATGGCACAGTCAATTGCGTTGAAAACATTCTGAACTGCGACAACACCGCCAGGGCGATGGCAACCATAGCCCCAGCGATCCCCTGCCAAAAGAGCTTGGCTCGCGCCGTCAGCCCCAGGCTGCGCCGCTTGACCACCTTGATGTAATCGTCGGCAAAGCCGATGGCCGCGAAGGCAAGCGTTGCGAAGACCGCGATCCAGACCAGGGGATTTGCGGGATCGGACCAAAGCACGGTAGGCAGCAGAATGGCGATGCAGATGAGTACGCCGCCCATGGTTGGCGTGCCCGTCTTCTTCAGGTGCGACTGGGGCCCGTCTTCGCGAATGTACTGGCCGATCTGGAATTCGCGCAGCTTTTGAATTACGTAAGGCCCGATGAACAGCGCGATCATGAGCGCCGTCAACGAAGCGAAGGCAGTGCGAAACGTGAGATAGCGGAAGATCCGGAAAGGGTGAAAGAACGGAAAAAGCTTTTCGTAGAGCAGCCAGTAAAGCAAAGGGCCTCCCATGCCGGAATGAGGCGGGTTTTCAGCTTGATTCTACAGGGCCGGGGCCGGGTACCCTGTGGGTGCGGCCGTGGAAGCGGGCTCTGTCCTCATCTAACCTTTATCTATCTTTTTCCTCTTCGGGTGGTGCCTTGATTCAATCAATTCCTTGTCGCGGAATCCCGCACGACAACCTCGCGGTTGTCTTTTTCTTCAGCCTGCCGGAGACGCGCGGACGGTCGCTGGAAGAGATCGAGCGTTCGTGGAAACGTTGACGAAAGCGCCAAACGAAAACGCCGGACGGCATGAATGCCATCCGGCGTTCTTGATTTGGAGCAAAGCCTAACGGTTCTTGGCGACTTCTTCGACGGTGACGGGATCGAGGAAGGGCATGGCGGCGCGGAGCTTTTTGCCGACGATCTCGATGGGGTGCTTGGCTTCAGCTTCGCGGAAGGCCATGAACTCCTTGCGGCCGGAGTTCTGGTCGGCGAGGAATCGCTTCGCAAAAGTGCCGTCCTGGATTTCGGTGAGGATCTGCTTCATGGCCTTCTTGCTCTCCGCGTTGATGACGCGCGGGCCGCTGACGTAGTCGCCCCACTCGGCAGTGTCGGAGATGGAGTAGCGCATGTAAGCCAGGCCGCCGCGATAGATGAGATCGACAATGAGCTTGAGCTCGTGCAGTACTTCAAAGTAGGCACTCTCGGGCTGGTAGCCGGCTTCGGTGAGGGTTTCGTAGCCCGCCTTGATGAGGGCGCTGACGCCGCCGCAAAGCACGGCCTGCTCGCCGAAGAGGTCGGTCTCAGTCTCTTCCTTGAACGTGGTTTCGAGCACTCCGGCGCGGGTGCAGCCGATGCCCCTGAGGTAGCTGAGGCAGAGCGCGTGGGCCTTGCCGGTTGCGTCCTGGTGGACGGCGATGAGGCCGGGGACGCCGCCACCTTCAGTGAAGACCTCGCGCACGCGATGGCCGGGAGCCTTGGGCGCAGCCATGCCCACGTCGATGCCTGCAGCGGGAAGGATGGTCTTGAAATGGATGTTGAATCCGTGCGCGAACATGAGCAGCTTTCCTGCGCTGAGGTTCGGTCCAATCTCTTCCGCATACAGTTTGGCCGCAGTTTGATCTGGAACCAGAACCATCACCACGTCGCCCCATTTTGTGGCCTCGGCGACGGTGACTACTTCAAGGCCGGCCTTCTGCGCCTTGGCGATGGACTTGGACGTGGCAGCCAAGCCAACTTTTACCTGGACTCCAGAGTCCTTGAGGTTAAGAGCATGGGCATGCCCCTGGGAGCCGTAGCCGATGATGGCCACCTTTTTCGCCTGGATGAGGGAGAGGTCTGCGTCGTGATCGTAGTAAGTCGTAGCCATGATTTTCTCGGTTTTCCTTTTTTGGTTGAGATTCAGTGGAGTGGGCTGAATTTTGGGGGCCCACAAAATTGATTCGCCTGATTTCCATTTGATCGAAAAGCAACCGCAGGTCCTTCGGCTTCGCTGCGCCCCGCTCAGGATGACAGCATTAAGGGAGCGCAGGATGACAGCACGTTAAGCTACTCCGGCTCGACCGCCGCTTTGTCTTCCGCAACTTCATCGGCGTGTTTGGCTTCGAGTGCGTCCATGGCGCGGAGCACGCTGCTGGTGTGCTGGCCGCGGCGCATGGTCATTTTGCCGCTGCGGCAGATTTCGAGAATGCGGCCTTCGTCTTCGCGGAGTACTTCAATGAGGCCTTCAATCTTGCTTTCAACGCCGGTCATCTCGATCATGAGCGACTCCGAGGTGAGGTCGACGATGCGGGCGCGAAAGACTTCGACCAGATCGAATATTCCCGAACGATTGCTGGGCGAGGCCGCCACCTTGATGAGCGCAAGTTCGCGTGTGACCGACGGCGCCTGGGCGATGTCGTCCACGTCGACAACATTTTCAAGTTTAAACAAGCTGGCGCGGATGCGATGGCCGGCTTCAGAAGAGGCTTCGCAGACCAGAGTGAGACGCGAGAGGCCGGCGCGCTCGCTGCGGCCAACGGTAAGCGAATTGATGTTGATGTTGAGGCGGCGGAACAGCGATGCCACGCGCGTAAGCACGCCCGGCAAGTCTTCAACGTAGGCTACAAAAGTGTGCAACATAAAGGCCTTTCAAGGGATCAGGGGTCAGGGATCAGGGCTCAGTTCCGTTGAACTTTATCCTTGTCCTTGAGTCCCTCCAATATCCCGTCAATCGTCATTGAGTAAGTGTTCATTGAAACTTCAGGATCAGTGAGCCGCTTGTTCTTTCTGATCCCTGCCCCCTGTTCGCTGTTCTTCTACAGGTCGTCAGGGGACTCGAGCAGCGGGTCCTTTTCCGGGCGGCGGATCATTTCGTGCAGTGCACTGCCGGCGGGAATCATCGGGTAAACCGAATCTTCCTTTTCGACCATGAAATTGAGCAGGAATGCGCCTTTGGCGTTGCGGGCTTCTTCAACGGCGGAGGCTACATCAGCGCGGGTGCGAACGGTGCGGCCGGCGATGCCGTGCGCGTCAGCCAGCTTGACGAAGTCAGGGCTGACCAGCGGCGTGGCCTCGTAGTTGCTCTCGTAGAAGAACTCCTGCCACTGGCGGACCATGCCCAGGTAGCCGTTGTTGATGATGGCGATGTTGATCTTGATTTTTTCCTGCACGATGGTGGAGAGCTCGGCTGCAGTCATCTGGAAACCGCCGTCGCCGGCGATGACCCAGACTTCAGCATCAGGGCAAGCGAACTTTGCGCCGATGGCCGCGGGCAATGCGAATCCCATGGTGCCAAGGCCGCCGGAGGTGACCAGCGTGCGTGGATGCTCGTGGTGGAAGTACTGCGCCTCCCACATTTGATGCTGGCCTACATCGGTGGCCACAATGGCATTGCCGTTGGTGGCGCGCCACAGGTCGTGCATGACGTGGGCCGCGTAGAGGTGGCCGGAGTCGGGCAGATTCTTGATGTCGCGCACAGCAGCCGCACCTTTGCTGGAGTCGATGGTTTTGAGCCATGCGGAGCCGTCGCGGCCGGCGATGCGCGGCAGCAACTGATCCAGCACTTCGCGAAGATCGCCAACCAAGGCCACATCGACCTTGACGTTCTTGTTGATCTCGGCGGGGTCCACTTCGATGTGAATCTTTTTTGCCTTGAGGGCATAGGTTGCAATGGTTCCGGTGACGCGATCGTCGAAGCGCATGCCGCATGCGATGAGAAGATCGGCTTCCTGAATAGCGTGGTTGACCCATGCCTCGCCGTGCATGCCCATCATGCCCATGTTGAGGGCGTGCGAAGCGGGAAAGGCGCCAAGGCCGAGCAGCGTAAGGGCCACGGGAATCTGCGCGCGCTCAGCAAGCGTGCGGATCTGCTCCATGGCGCGAGACTCGGAGACGCCATGACCAGCGAGGATGACGGGGCGCTTGGCGTTGCGGATCAGCTCTGCGGCCAGCGCGAGACCCGCATCTTCGACACTGAGCATTGGGTGCGGCCGATAGGCCTTCGGCTTGGCCGCTTCAAAGTCGAAGATCGCAGTTCCCTGCTGCGCGTCCTTCGTAATGTCAACAAGCACTGGGCCGGGGCGGCCAGACTTTGCGATCTGGAAGGCCTGACGCAGCACCTTGGCAAGATCCTCAGCGCGGCTGACGAGGAAGTTGTGCTTGGTTACGGGAAGCGTGATGCCGGTGATGTCCACTTCCTGAAACGCGTCAGTTCCCAGTACTTTGCTTGAAACGTTGCCGGTGACGCAGACGATGGGAATTGAGTCGAGCATGGCGGTGGCGATGCCGGTGACCAGGTTGGTGGCGCCGGGGCCGCTGGTGGCGATGCAGACGCCGACCTTGCCCGATGCGCGCGCGTAGCCGTCGGCCATGTGCGCGGCGCTTTGCTCGTGGCGGACGAGCACGTGGTGAATGGGAAACTTGCGGAGCGCGTCGTAGGCGGGCAGGATGGCGCCGCCGGGATAACCGAAGACGTCAGTGACGCCCTCGCCTACCAACGTGGCCCACAGAATCTCAGAGCCGGTGAGGCGGGTGGGCGTGGTGAGGTGAGCGTTCGTTTCCGGTGCCTTTGCGTTCGCGTTTGGTTTAGTTCCCATATAGACTCCTTTTTCTTGATACGGCCGGTCGTTCCTGACCCTTTATTTCTGTTCCTACGTTGTTGCTCCCTCAGATGCGGAGCTGACGCGGTCAACATATTTGCGGAAGACGCCTTTGGGCCAGCGCAGGGCCGGCGGTTTGAAACCTTTGAGCCGCGCCGCCATCTCTGCGTCGCTGATTTCGACATTGAGCTTGCGATTGGGAATGTCGAAGGAAATGATGTCGCCCTCGCGAACGGCTGCGATAGGCCCGCCAACAAAGGCTTCGGGGGCAACGTGGCCGGCGGTGAAGCCGCGCGTTGCGCCAGAGAAGCGGCCATCGGTCAACAAAGCTACGGTAGGGCTGAGGTCGGGATTGCCACTGACGGCGGCTGTAACCTGAAGCATCTCCCTCATGCCCGGACCGCCCTTGGGGCCTTCATAGCGGATAACGAGCACGTCGTTCGGCTTGATCTTGCCGGTCTGCACGGCTTCAAAGCATGCTTCTTCAGTGTCGAAGACGCGCGCCGGACCGCGATGCTCCATGCGATTGGCCGCGGCGCTCTTCATCACGCAGCCCTCGGGGGCGAGATTGCCTTTGAGAATCACCAGGCCGCCGTTGGGCTTGATGGGCTTCTCGAAGGTATGGATGACGTCCTGCCCCGGAGTCTCTTTTGCGAGAGCGGCTTCTTCAGCCAGCGTCTTGCCGCTGATGGTGAGCGTTGATCCGTCGGCATGACCCGCATCGATGAGGCGCTTGGCCAGGAGGCGCGAACCGCCTGCAGCCTGGTAGTCGGAGGCTACATACTTGCCTGCCGGCGTAAGCGAGCAGATGTACGGCGTGCGCTTGGAGATGATGTCGAAATCGTCAATCGAAAGGGGAATATCCATCTCGCGAGCGATGGCCAGCAGATGGAGCACAGCATTGGTGGAACCGCCGCTCGCGGCTACGCTGGCAATGGTGTTCTCGATCGACTTGCGCGTGATGATCTGCGAGGGGCGGCGATTGGCGCGGACTGCATCCATGAGGATGCGGCCGGCTTCGCGCGTGGCGGCGTGCTTGTCTTTCGATGTGGCGGGAACGCCAGAGAGATAAATCGGCGAGATGCCAAGAATTTCGCCGCTCATGGCCATGGTGTTGGCGGTGAACTGGCCGCCGCACGCACCCGCGCCCGGACAGGCGTTGGCTTCGAGCGCTTCAAGTCCGGCGTCGTCGATTTTGCCGGCGGCGTAGGAGCCGATGCCTTCAAAGACATTCTGAATGGTGATGTCAATTATTTCGCCGTTGGGGCCATTCAATTTACCGGGAGCGATGGATCCGCCGTAGAGCATCATGCCGGGAATGTCGAGCCGGCAGAGCGCCATGATGATGCCGGGCATGTTTTTGTCGCAGCCGCCGATGCCGACCAGGCCATCGAAAAGATTGCCGCGCGCGACGAGCTCGATGGAGTCGGCGATGACTTCGCGCGAAACCAGCGAAGCCTTCATGCCCTGCGTGCCCATGGTGATGCCGTCGGAGATGGTGACGGTGTTGAACTCCATCGGCGTCCCGCCTGCCTCGCGAATGCCCTCTTTCAGTGCCTCGGCCACTTCGCGCAGATGCACGTTGCAGGTACCGATCTCGGTCCATGTATTGGCGATGCCGATGATCGGCTTGTGCAGGTCGTCTTTTGCGAAGCCGGATCCGCGCAGATAAGAGCGCGCGGCGGCGCGGCTGGGTCCCTCGGTCAACGGAATGCTTTGGCGCTTGCCTTCGATGGTCATTTGCTCTCTTCGTTCGCTAGCTGTCAGCTTTTAGCTATCAGCTTTCAGCTTGTTTGTGCTGCGGTTGAACTACTAATCCTTGCTGAATTTGCTTTTGCGCTCTCCCACCATTGCCGCAAAAAACGCGCCAACGATGGGGCACCCACATTTTTGGCTAAGCGGTCTTTGCCTTCAGCCAACTTGCTTCGTTGTGCTTCTTTTCAAACGTGTCGAGCGCGGCTTCGTGACGCAGCGTAAGACCAATGTCGTCGAGGCCTTCGAGGAGGCAGAACTTGCGGAAGGGATCGACTTCAAAGGTTGCGCTGAAGCCGCGGCCGTCGGTTACGGTCTGTGCTTCAAGCGAAACGGTCAATTGATAGTTAGGAATCGTCTTTGCATTATTGAGCAGTTGGGCAACCTGCTCCTCGCTGAGACGGACAAGGACGATGCCGTTCTTGCCGGCGTTCGAAAAGAAGATGTCGGCGAATGTGGGCGCGATGACGGCGCGGAAGCCGTAGTCGGAGAGCGCCCAGGCCGCATGTTCACGGCTGGAACCGCAGGCGAAGTTCTTTCCGGCGATGAGTATTTGCGCGCCCTTGTAGCGCGGGTCGTTCAACTCGAAAGATGGGTCGGGATCGCCGGAGGCCGTGCGACGCCAGTCGAAGAACAGGAAATCGCCGTAGCCGGTGCGCTCGATGCGCTTGAGGAACTGCTTGGGAATGATCTGGTCGGTGTCGACGTTAGTGCGGTCGAGCGGCAAGGCCACGGACGTTAGTGTGCGAAAGGGTTCCATTAGGCTTTTACCTCTTCCCGGGCTGAATCGTGGACGGGCCAGTTGCGAATGTCGA
>DASRLI010000135.1:0-8236 GCA_035648535.1 Occallatibacter sp.
TGGAATGCAGTACTCGCCGCGTAGTCTTTACTCCTCCACTGGCCTTGTTGCGCCCCTCGCACATATTTGCACCAGAGCCTCTGCTCCCACGGGTCAGCTTTTGCATCAGTCTCGATCCTAAAGATTCGGGCAGAGGCTAGAGGGCCGCCTCTAGGGCAGAAAGTGCACTTTCGCTTTGTTTCTTAAGCGATTTCCCGGACACATCTTTTCATGGTCTCTTCGAATAGATGTATATTACATCTAGTAATGCGATTGCACATGGACATCCAGCGGAAGACTCGACGGTAATCTAAGGAAAAGAGGAGCTTGATGGGCAAAATTGGAGTGATGATGTCAGCCGATCGCGCTGATGGGCAGATGTCGTCGCATTTTGGCAAAGCCGAATGGATTATGGTCGCGGACACGGAGAATCCGGTCCTTGAGTTTGTGAAGAATACGGGGTTGAACGGCAAGAATGTTGTCGAGATTGTGATCCGCCAGGGTTGTGCCGACGTGATTCTTACTGACATCGGCGACGGTGCCTTGGGACATTTGCAGGTCGCGCACATCCGCGCCTGGGCTGCGCCCGAGTCCGTCATCGGAAGCGAAGCACTCCGGATGTTCAGGGAGGGGCAATTACCTCCTGCGCCTTCTGCGCGCACGGCAACGAGACAGGACGCGCGCCATGGGTGTTGCTGCTCCAGCCGAGCCGGGTCTGAATCTGCCGCCTGCTGCCGGAACTGATCGGCCAGAGTCCCCACCGGAGCAACTCGCTGAAGCAACCGGTAAGGCAAACCGGGCCGCTTAGGATCCCGCTCGCGTTGGCAGGCCGTGTCTTGGCCAATGGCTTGCGAGCAGCGCTATCGGTGCTGTTTGAAAGGAAGATTCCAGTGAAGATGATGCGATACCTGATAGCACTGCTGGCCCTGGCCGGCGTTGTGGTTTCCATACTGGCTTTGCACGTGCACTACTCGACCACAGCCGAGCCCTGTTCGATCAACGATAAATGGGATTGCGGCATAGTGAACCACAGCCGCTTTGCTGAGATTACCCACATACCGGTGGCAGCCATTGGCATTGCGGGCTACCTGGCGCTGGCCGGATTGGCGCTGGCGCGGCGGCGAATTCTTGTGACAGTCGCAGCCATCGTCGGGCTGGGCTTTGCGCTCTATCTGACCCACATTGAAAAAGACGTCCTCATGGTGTGGTGCCTGTATTGCGTCATCTCGCAGGGAATTATCGCTCTCACAACGGTACTCGCCATGGGGTGGGTAGCTGCGGATCGGATCGGACGGAAACACGCGTCGGACCGGGTGTAATTGCCTGGCAATACCACGAAGCGCCATCACCTAAGAGGTGAAAGAGCCGCCTCCACCTTTCGGTGGATGCGAATTACACCTAACCAGGCGTAGCCTTACCCTTCCCCGGAATTGGAGCGCATAGGGTGCGCCAGAGTTGGCACGAACGATTTGCCGAAACCCCTGATGTTCTGAAGGGTGCCCTGCACCAGAAGACTGTCATACCGGTGCTGGACCTTGAGATCGGCGGCAACGAATTCATCACCATGGCCGGGCCTTGCTCAGTTGAAACCGAATTCCAGCTGATGGCCACCGCCAACCATGTCCGTCGCGCCGGCGCCCGCATTCTGCGCGGTGGCGCCTTTAAGCCGCGCAGTTCTCCCTATGCATTTCAAGGACATGGCCTTGAGGGCCTCAAGATGCTGGCTTGTGCGCGCGAAGAGAGTGGTCTGGCCATCGTGACCGAGGTCATGTCGGAGGACGACGTTTCCATGGTCGCCCAGTATGCCGACATTCTGCAGATCGGCACACGTAACATGGAGAACTACTCGCTGCTTGAGGCGGCAGCACGTTCCGGCCTGCCGATACTCTTGAAGCGCGGTATGGCAGCTACGATAGCTGACCTGCTGCGCTCGGCGCAGTTGATCCTGGATAACGGCAATCCAAATGTAATCCTTTGCGAGCGGGGCATCCGCACTTTTGAAACAGCGATGCGCAACACGTTCGACGTGGCCGCCATCGCGCTGCTCAAGCAAATCTCGCATCTGCCTGTTATCGCCGATCCCAGCCACGCGGCCGGACATCGCGACCTGGTTCCCGCATTGGCGCGCATCGCGGTTGCCGCCGGTGCCGATGGCTTGCTGGTTGAGGTGCATCCCGATCCAGACAATGCGTGGAGCGACGGCGACCAGTCGCTGGACTTCGACGGGTTCGATGACATGATGGCCGACCTTGATCCCTGGCTGGTATTGCGCGAGCGAGGGTTGGAGCAGCGGGAGCGAGGACTGCCGTTGCGGGAAGCGGTTGGCTCCCGAACCATGGAGGCAGTTGGATGAGGCCGCCCGCCAGAGTCCTGGGCTTTGCCGTGCCGATTGCACTGGTGCTTCCGGTTTGCGGGTCCTCGCCCCGCTGCGCCGGGAACCCTGACATCCCCATCGCTGTTACCGCGGCACCCGCCTGCAAGTCGCTGGCAACCCTGCGCGGAGGGGAGCATTTCCGCACGGACGTGGACCACATCCTCACATTGGAGGAACCGAGATGAGCCTCCGCATTCAAACCGCATTGGGCTCAGGGCTTGCGGTCCTGGCTGCGGCATTGTTCGCGGCTGTGCTGTGTTGTGATCGGCCTGCTCGCGCACGCGCCCAGGGGAGCGAGATCGTCGCCCAGGACTACGCTTCGCCCCTTGAGGTCCTGCTCTCGCCCGACGGCAAGCGACTCTATGTGCTTTGCCAGCAGAGCGAGGAAGTGCGCGTGCTGGATGCGACCAGTTTTGCCGTGATCAGGAAGATCGCGGTGGGCCAGGTGCCGCGCGGCTTTTCGTTGTCCGCCTCGGGCGATCGTCTGTTTGTAACCAACTCCTGGAACGACACGCTCTCGGTGATCGATACGGGCACGCTTGCCGTGGTTGCGACCTGGCCGGTGGGCGCGGAACCGTCGAGCGTTGTGGAGGATCGGGCGGGCAAGCGGCTGTTTGTGGCCAATCGCATCAGCGGCAATGTGGCAGTGCTGGACGCACAGACCGGCGCGGAAGAAAAGCAGCTGAGGGCCGGACGAGGCTCGAGTTATCTCACGCCTTCTCCGGATGGAAGCCGCCTCTATGCCACGCACATATATCCCAATCCGCAGCCGCATCGGTCCGGGCTGCAAGATCGCAGTGCGCCTGAGTCCGAGATCACGGTCATTGACATAGCGCATGCAGTGGTGGTTGATCGGATGCCGTTGCACGCAATCGCCGGCGTCTTTCATCTGGCCTTTTCTGCAGATGGACGCCTTGGCGCGGTGGCCGAATACCACCCTAAAAATCTTGTGCCACTGGCGCATCTGGAACACGGCGGGGCCTTTGCCGACACGCTCACGCTGTTTGGCTCGGACGTAGGGAATCCTGTCGAGGTTCCTCTGGATGAATTGGAACTTTACGCCACGCAACCGTTCGGCGTGGCCATTGCGCCGGACAAGTCGCGCATCTACGTCTCATGCGGTGGTTCGGAGATGGTGACCGTGGTGGACGTTCCGCGCCTTCTGCGCTTTATCCACACTCACCGTGCACCCTATACGCAGGATCTCTCTGCCAGCGCGAACTATGTAGTGACCCGCATTCCAGTGGGGCAAAACCCCCGCGGCCTGACGCTTTCGCGCGACGGCCGCAAGTTGTTTGTGGCCAACCGGCTTGACGATACGATTAGTGTGATCGACACGCGCACCAATCGCGTGGCCTCGACCATCGCGCTTGCCGGGCCGAAGACACTTTCCGTGCTGCGCAAAGGCGAGCAGGCATTTTATACGGCACGCTATTCCTTTCAGGGCCAGATCGGCTGCGCCACCTGTCACATCGATTCCACCTTCGATGGCCTCACCTGGGACCTGGAGCCGGACGGCTTCGGCCGCGATATTGTGGACAACAAGATGATCGAGGGCGTCAAGGACACCGAACCTTACAAGTGGAACGGCGGCAACCCGAATCTTCCTACCGAGTGCGGCCCCAGGACCGAGAAGTACTTCTGGCGATCGGAGAACTACGACGACCGGACCCTTACCGATTTAGTTTCCTATGTTCGCGGTTTGGCGCCGCGGCCTAATCGCTGGCGCCGCCCTGGCAGTGAATTGACTCCCGCGCAGGAGCGCGGCAAGGCGCTGTTTGAACGCTCTCAAGACAAGTTCGGCAAGCCGATTCCAGAGACCAACCGTTGCTCCTATTGCCATAGCGGCCCCAAGGGCACAAACCAGAAGATCTCCGACGTGGGGACGCGCAAGCCCACCGACAATTCAGGCCTTCTGAAGGCGGCGCCGTTGACCAATATTGCGCTCACGGCACCCTACCTGCACGACGGTTCGGCGCGCACGCTGGAAGAGATATGGACGATCTTCAACCCCGAAGACAAGCATGGCCGCACCAACGACCTGACCAAGGATGAACTTAACGACCTAATCGAGTACCTGAGGACGCGATGAAAAGGATAGGCATGATCGCAATGTTTCTGGCTGCCGGTACGCTGGTGCTTGCCGCGCCGCCCCAGATGCCGCGTTACCGGTTTGAGAACTTCACTACCGCCAACGGCCTGCCCGACAATCACGTTTATTCGGTGCTGGTGGATGGAGACCGCATATGGGCGGGCACTGAAAACGGCCTGGCAGTTTACGAGAATCATGCGTGGAAGACCTATACCACCAAGGACGGCCTGGCCCATCGGGCGGTGCTCTCTCTGGCGCTGGACAAGCGCACCGGCGATGTGTGGGCTGGAACCATGGGCGGCCTGAGCCGCATCTCCGGCGGGCGCATCGACAGCTACACGCAGTTGAACTCGGGTCTAAGCAATGACGTGGTCTACGGCGTATCGGTGGAAGGCGAGAATGTGTGGGTGGCTACGGCTGCAGGCGCATGCCGTCTCGATCTTCACACCGATCAGTGGGCGCTCTACAACGAACGCAACACGCCCATGATCGAGATATGGGTTTATGGAGTCTCTGCGACCCCCAGCAAGGTCTACTACGCCGTGTGGGGCAGCGGCATCCTGGAATACGACCAGAAAACCGGACGCTGGGATAAGTACGAGGACCCGGACGGCGAAACCGAGATGGTGCTCTTCAAGGATCAGGGCCTCATCCACGAGATCACGACATCCGTCAGCTACGTGGACAACATCCTGTGGGCGGCCACCTACTTCGGCGACAGCCGCTACGATGGCCGCTACTGGCACAACTTTCTTACGAAAGATAGCGGACTTCCCTCGAACTTTACCAACGCTATCAAGGGCGTGGATGCCCAGCGTGCCTGGTTCTGCACCGACAAGGGGCTGGCCTACTACGACGGCGTAAATTGGGCCGTCTATCGCCCTTCGCTTAAAGACGGCAAGCCGGAGATGACGGTGCGCGATGCGCAAGGAAACGTAACACCGGTCTCTGTCACCACCGCGCCGGCCCACAACTACATTCTCGGCATCGACTTCCAGGGCAGCGACATTTGGGTCGCTACAGCCAAGGGGTTGAGCCACGGAATTCGACAGAAGCAGTAAGAAAATAGGGAGAAAGATCATGAATGCATTCGCGGAAATTCTGGAAGCTATCGGACACGCGCCCATCGAAAAGCGCGCCATGACCAATCACGGCGTGCTCAACGAGGCTTACGCCTATGCCAAGCCGAGTTCGTTCTCGCGCGGCATGAGGATCGATATTGGCAGCGTCACCATTCTGCTCATCTCAGGCACGGCTTCAATCGACGAATACGGCAGGAGTGTGCACATCGGCGACTTCCCGGCCCAACTCCGGCGTACGTTTGACAACATCACGGGCCTGTTGAACAGCGAAGGCGCCACATGGCGCAACATTGTGCGCACCAGTTGCTACCTGCGGGACATCGAACGCGACTACGACGTCTTTAATGCGGGCCGCACGGCTTTCTTCAAGGAGCAGGGCCTTGATCCGCTGCCGGCATCCACCGGCATCCAGGCGATTCTGTGCCGGCCGGAGCTGCTGATCGAGATCGAGGCCATCGCCATGTTTCGCACCGATAAGGCTACCGAAGACCGCAAGGAGTAGTTATCATGCGCAAGGGATTGTTGTTGGTTGCGGCCTGCATGTGGGCCGCAGTCGCTGCATCGAGTGCTGCGGCGCAGAGCACGGGTGTGTGTGAGTGTGGCACGCATCCGCCGGGGCCGCCCAAGGACCGGGTAGTTGCGCCCTATGCGGGGGAGCCGGACGATTTGAGCCCTTACGCTAAGTTTGCGTCGCCATATGACCTCAACTACACACACCCCAACATCTATTCCGGAGCGGCGCGGGACGTTCCTGAGCCCAAGAACGTAACTGAGGTGCGCATCGGCTTCTTCGGGCCCATCGAACATAACCCGGAACAGGTTTTTGGATTGCGCATGCTGCGCGGCGCGCAGTTGGCCGTGGAAGAAGCGAATGCCCGTGGCGGCTATGGAGGCAAGCCCTTCAAGCTGATGCTACACAACGACTACGACAACTGGCAGGCGAAGACGGTCTATGGTGAGGAGCGGCCCACGGACCCCACAATTTGGGGATCGGCCTCGAATGAAGTGGTCAAGATGGTATACGACGACCAGGACTGGGCGATCTTTGGCTCCATCAGCTCCGAGTCCACACACATTGCCCTGCGCATGGCCCTTCGTACCGAGATTCCCATCGTCAACTCGGCCTCTACCGATCCCACCATCCCAGAAACCTACATCCCGTGGTACTTCATCGATCTGCAGGACGACCGGGTGCAGGATCTGACCCTGGCCCGCCGCATATTTACCGAGCTCGGCCTGAAGCGCGTGGCGATCCTCAGGGTGAACAATCGCTATGGGCGCTTTGGCGTGATCAAACTACGCGATGCCTCGCGGCGGCTGGGACACCCGATCGTTATCGAGCAGAAGTACATGCCAGGCGACACAGAGTTTACAAAGCAGCTGAGTGTGATTCGCTCCTCGAGGGCCGATGCCATTGTGCTATGGGCCGATGAGACTCAAGCGGCGGAAATCCTCAAGGAAATGCAGGCTGCCGGGATGAAGCAGCGCGTCTTTGGTGCCTACCGCACGCTGGGGCCCACGTTGCTGGCCGAAGCTGGCCCTGCGGCTGAAGGTTTCGAGGCTGTGTTTCCCTACGATCCCACCCGCCAGGATCCGCGCTGGCTTAGCTTCAATCGCCGCTTTGACGACCGCTTCCACGAGAAGCCGGAGCAGTTTGCGTCGCTGGCCTATGACGCGATGAACGCTCTGCTCGACTCCATCTGCAAGGCTGGCCTCAATCGTGCACGCATTCACGACGCGCTGGCCAATATCGAGCAGTACGACGGCGTCACCGGGCACATGATCTTCGATCCCAATCAGAAGAATGTCGCTCCCATGTACCTGGGCAAGGTGCACAACGGGGCGATTACTTATCGCGTTGCGACGATGAAGAAACAGCCACCTCCGGAAAAACCGACAGTTGCGCCGCAACCACCTCCTGCTGCGCAAGTAGCACCAGCCGCACCGCAGGTGCCTTACGCGCGCGTGGGCGAGGATGGCGTGGATTATGCGGGCCCGCATCGCGACGACGTGCCAGCGGGGCCTGTGCGAGTTGTTCTCTTCGGGCCGAAGGCGGCCCAGGTCGCGCAGTCGCCGGAGGTCCAGGCGGAGTTGTCTGCCGGCGCAGCAAAATGGCAGGCGTGGAAGCTATTGCCCATAGCAAGCGATCAGAATTGGGGTCTGGCTTCTACACAACTCGTTCACGCGCTCATGGACGAGCACGCGCTGGCAATTGTGGCGCTTGATCGCGACGCCGCCCACTTGGCTGAGCAGCTGGCGTTGAAAACCTTTGTGCCGGTGATTGCCCTGAGCAGTGACAAGAAGCTCACCTCTACGAATGTTCCGTGGATATTCCGCCTGCCTCCGGAGACAACTCCGGCAGCGGCGCTGCGCCTGCTCAAAGCGGCCACCATCCGCAGCGGCGCAAATTCGGAGCAACTAAGGGACGTGCTGGCTTCGGGAGACGATATTTCCGGGTTCGCTTTCCTGCCAACTGGCGAGCCGCGCGGACAGTAGAGGTGCTGGTAATGCTCAAATGTGGACGATGCAAACCTCCTTTCGGCAGTAGAGAGGCATCCATGCGCGGTCGAGCGGCGCCTTCGCGCTCCTTGATCTCTCTGCTTTTCTTGATCGCGACTTGCGGTTGGCCTCAGACGACTCAACAACCCAACGGACCAGCCGGCATGTCCACCGGGGGAGTCTATCAGGCTGTCTACGACACGGCACACC
>DASRLI010000136.1:0-22152 GCA_035648535.1 Occallatibacter sp.
GTCGACATGTCGCGAGAGCTTCGAAGGGCATTGATCGAGATGAGGGATGAACGTCTCCGGACCTTGGAACCTCAAGGGAAGGCCGACATCTCAACGGAATTGGTGTTTCAGTGCGCGGACGGAAGCATCCTCGATCCCGACAATCTTTATCACCGGCTATTCGTTCCAGTTCTGGCGAAATCCGGCATCCGGAAAATCCGCCTGCATGATCTGCGGCATACGTTCGGGTCATTGCTTATTCAGGGGGGCGCCTCGATCCTTTACGTGAAAGATCAAATGGGCCACTCCTCGATCCAGGTCACAGCGGACATTTACGGCCACCTGGTTCCGGGTGCCAACGTCTCTTATGTGGATCGCCTCGATCAGAAGCCAAAGAAGAAGCGCTCGGCGCAGCAACAATCCGCAACCCCCGCGCAACCATGCGATAAGGCTGAGATTGATGTTCCTGCGTATGTTGTTGATGTGATTGGTGGCGGGAGGCAGGATTGAACTGCCGACCTACGGGTTATGAAAACTCCAATAAGTAATACAACCAATTACTTACACGCCGTACAAGACCGTCAGAATACGCCGAAATACGTGAAAGACGGGCCAATCACGGGTGGAGTAAAGCGGGTGGAAGGAGAGTCGCTCAGCCCGACCCGCAATTCCGCGGGACTAGAAACCCATCGTTGATTTGAGATCCTCCCTGTGTGGAAGATTCTCCCCGCGCTATTCGTGCTTGGACCGGTTACTGGATAGTCACACTGACGGTACCTGTGGTCGTGACAGTGCCAGAAGTTCCAGTTACAGTCACGGTGTAAGTTCCCGCAGTGGTGCTAAGGTTGCTCGTTCCACCGCTGCCGCCTCCACTCCCACCACCACCGCACGCGAGCATGCCGCCACTGAGCGCCCCGATGAGCGCCAGCATTCCTAGCATCGTCTGCAGCGATACGGCCGTGTCAAAAGGTGTGGGTTGTGGCACAGCAGAATGCGGAAAATGACAGAGCCTAGGCCGATCTGAACGGGGAATGCTGCGGCGTTTATCCTTCGCTGCTATGTGTTAACTCATTCAATTCTTGCCACCCCGCTTTTGGCTTGAACGGGCGCCGAGCCACCCGTCGATATGTGGCCAGGTTTGCTTGCGCGCGCCGCTTGCCGCTCATGATCAACATTGGACTATTCGCGGTCGCGGAGGTTCTAACCGGCTTGGCGGTCAACTATACGATGCTATTGATTGTACGCGGGATATTTGGCATTGCGATGGGAGGCAACTGGGGCGTTGGCGCATCCCTGGTGATGGAGGGCGCGCCCATCGGTAAACGTGGAGTGATCTCCGGATTGCTTCAGGAGGGTTATGCCGCCGGCAATGTGCTTGCATCCCTCAGCTACTTCTGCCTCTTTAATCGATTCGGTTGGCGGCCCCTCTTCTTCCTTGGAAGTCTGCCCGCCATTGCATTGGTCCTCTTCATCCGGTACCGGGTTAAAGAGTCGGACGTGTGGCAGAAGAATGCCGTCGCATCTCAATCATGGACCGAACATCGCCGCGAGATTCTTTCTCATTGGAGGCTCTTCCTTTACCTTCTGCTGTTTATGAGTACGATGCTTTTTGCGTCTCACGGGACCCAGGATATGTATCCGACCTTCCTGCAGCGTCAGTGGCATTACACTCCGGAGCGGCGCGCGGCGATCACGGCCTTCTCCGGCATCGGCGCGATATTGGGAGGCATCCTTTTCGGACACCTTTCAGACAAATGGGGGCGCCGGAGAGCGATCATTTCCGCATTCATTTTGGGAGGAATGGTGATTTCAGTATGGGCATACGCACCCAACCAGCTCTTCCTAGTAATCGGCGCTTTCATGATGCAGTCTATGGTTCAGGGAGCTTGGGGCGCACCTGGCAGAGCTGTCGCCTGATTCCGTGCGGGCGCTGCTTCCCGGATTTGCTTACCAATGCGCCGGTTTGATCGCCAGCTCCGTGGTGTATATCGAGGCGGTCTACGCACAGAAGACGAGTTATGCCACTGCCATGGCATTAACCGCGATCAGCGTTTTCACGCTGGCGTCGATTATGGTGTCTCTCGGCCGCGAGCGCCGTGGGCATGCATTTGGTTCCTGAGGTTTACGGGAAGACGATTCGCGCCCTATTCGCATCCAGGCAGCCCGATTGAAGATGTAACAGGCACCAAACAACTGTGTAGCTTGTTAAAGCTTGCCATTTTGGTCAATGCGGGCATAGTGTTCCCGTGACGGTAAAGTCCTCTTTCCCCGGCGAGTTCTGCGATCATTGCAGCGCCATCAGAGAACCGGCAGCGACAGGCAGCAGCCAAATTAACCGTATCTGAATGATTTCGAGAAGTTTAAGGAGAAACGATCCAATGCAACTTCGCGGGATAATGCTCAGTTTTACCTTACTCACCGGTGTAGCAGCTGCACAGACCGGCAAATGCAACGTAGACAACTTCAGGGCCGCCGCCGGTATGACCGCGGGGCAAAGCGGGGATTCCTTAATGCTGACCTGGCCGGGAGAATCGAATGAGCAGTTGCGAGCCCAGTTTGCCATACACAACGGACAGCCAATCGTAACTGAGCTCGCCGCCCGAGAAAATGCCGGTCAATGGATCATCCTCGGCAAGGACTTAACCCCTGAGTTCCATGTGACTACTGCGCGCCGCCGGCTCTCAGCAACTCAGCAGAATTTGATGAAGACACAGGGCATCGATTCCCCCGACCAGGAGGATGTGCGGAAATGGAACGCATTTTGGGATGCGCCCCTGGTTCTTCCCGGACATCGCGATTCGACAGACCTGCCACGCCACTCAGACGAGATTCATCGGGCCGGCTCGAGCTTCCAGTCCAGCAACTGCGTTGTTGCGACCGACGGCGACCAATTAAGTGTCACCTTCAACGGCCTAAGCCTCGGCGTCTTCGCGGGGGACCTGAAGTTCACGGTTTACCAGGGGTCTAACCTGCTTCGACAAGAGGCGGTTGCCAAGACCGAAGAGCCGTCGGTGGCATTTATCTACCAGGCTGGCTTGACGGGCTTCAAGGCTGCCGACGATTCCAAACTCGTATGGCGCGATACAGCGCGAGCCTGGCAGGAATATGATTTTGGCGGCGAGCCGAACACAAATCCTGTCAACCTACGCGCCCGCAACCGGCTTGAAATACTGGATTCCGGCAGAGGATCGTTAGCAGTCTTCCCGCCGCCGCACAAATTCTTTTTTGCCCGCGAAAATGAGGTCAATCTCGGTTACGTTTACTACCTGAAAAACAGCGCAAGCTCCTTTTCACTTGGAGTGATGCAACCTGAACTTGGAGAAGGCTACGTGCCCTGGGGAGTATCAAATGCAGAATGGCAACGGCGCACTGGAACCTCGCATGAGCAGTGGGAGAATTTTGCCTTGTACAATGCGCCTCCAGGAACGCAGCAGCATATGGCTGTGTATTACTATCTGAGCCCCAAAAGCGACCGTAGCACGCAATCATCTGTTCTAGCGTATACGCATGACGACATATTCAAGCCGCTGCCCGGCTACAAGGTGATGACCGGTCACTTTCATCTGGATCTCAACGAGCAACTCCGTGATCGCAATAACCTCGATTACCAGATCAGCTCGATTCCCGTTTTCCGTGCCCTCGGCGTCAACATTCTTTACCTCGGCGACTTCCACGATGACTCTGACCCGCGGGATCCAGGGCCCAAGCGATTCATGGAAGAGAAGGTCTATTTCGACGGTTCCGCGCGGGTATCCGACAAGAATTTTCTGGTGATTCCCGCGGAGGAACCAAATGCTTACCTCGGTGGCCACTGGTATTTGATGACGCCCAAACCGATCTACTTCTCCCATGCGGATCCGCGGCCTGCTAATCAGAAATTCGAAGAGAACGATCCTGTTTACGGAAACGTCTATCACCTCGGCTCGGCAGAAGACGTGCTCGAAATGATCAATCGCGAACACGGAATTATTTGGACGGCGCATCCCCGCACGAAAAGTTCAGAGGGCTATCCAGAAACCTACAAGGACAAGGATTTCTTTCAGAGCGACCGCTTTATCGGCGCATCCTGGGAATCTCTGCCGGTGGATCTTTCGGAGAAAGAGCTCTGCGAGGTTAGATGCTTTGGTACCGGTGACGATATGAGCAACTGGGCTCCGAAGCCGAAATACCTCATCGCTGAGGGGGATACCTATACAAAGTCGCCTAGCGATGAAACCTATCCTCAACTCACGGTTAATTACCTCAAGCTGGACAAGGTTCCCTTGTACAACGAAAGCTGGGAACCAATTGTTGAAGGCATTCGCTCCGGAAATTTCTTCGGTACCACGGGCGAAGTGCTCTTTCACAACTGGGGCGTTGAAGGAAAAGGCGCTAATAGTGTCTACAGCGCAAGCATTGAGTACACATTCCCCCTGCAGTTTGCCGAATTGGTCTGGAGCGATGGTAGCAAGGTTGACCGAAAAGTGATAAACCTAACCAGCACGACTCCGTTTGGAACGAAAGATTTCAAAATCCCCTTTGATGCTACTGGAAAGAAGTGGATTCGGTTCTCGGTATGGGACTCGGCCGGCGATGGCGCATATGTTCAACCGATTGCCTTGAAGTGACTCTGAGTTTCGGATGCGGCGGGGAATTTCGCCCGTCGTTCAGCAAGGCTCTTTGATTTCAATCGGCAAATTGATTGAGTCGACAATAGTTTCTGATCCGTTGTTTGGACTCAATGAATTGCCACTCGACGTATGGCGCTGCTTTGCACAAGCTTTACCGGGATTCAGGCCTGCACGTTTTTGCTCTTCTCCGGGGTCATTGATTTGAAGCTGTTTTTGGTGGCTCGGCGATTTTCATGCGTACGATGGAATTCTGGTCACGGTTGCAACAAACATCCCCAATTCTGGAGGCGGTTAAATGAGCGGAAAAAATCTTGCGGTGCGGGTGTACTCGATCACCCTAGCCATAGTGGTGCTGGTAACCTCAGCGACGTTCGCCTGGGCACAGGAACAAAGTGCTGGCATCATCGGAGTAGTCACGGATTCCGGTGGCAGTGTCGTTTCAGGGGCAACGATAACAATCACCAGTCCGGCGTTGCAGGTGAGCGAATTGACTACGACCTCCGACGCACAGGGCAATTACAAATTTGTGCAGCTTCCAGCTCCAGGCCGCTACAACATGACGTTCGATGCGAAAGGATTCTCAAAGCAGGTCCGCCCAGATATTAACCTCGGCGTGGGATTTACAGCCAGGATTGACGCTTCGCTCAGCGTTGGATCAGTTACCCAGGTGGTTGAGGTTCAAGCAGCGGGTCCTGTCGTGGACACCGTTTCCTCGGCAGCTACGGCAACATTGCAGTTGGAGGAGATCCAGGATACGCCCAAGGGTCTTGGGATGCAGGAACTGCTGCCCATGGCTGCCGGGGTCAGCCTGCAGGGAGCACCGGACGTGGGCGATAGCAATCTTGCCAATCGGCAACCGATTGTCACTTATGGCGTCGTGCTTACGCCTTATTTGCTTCTTGAGGGAATCAATAGCTCGACAGCAAAAGACTCTGACTCCTCGGTCTATCTGGATTCACTGGCGATGGCGGAAGTCGAGTTCAAAACCAGTGGCAACAACGCTGATGTTCCATTCGCTGGAGTGGAGCAGATTGCTGTGATGAAATCCGGCGGCAACAGTTTTCACGGCGACGTGCAGGGCGATTATGAAAACCCGGTGTTCCAAGGCAATAACATCACTCCGGCTCTCGCTGCGCCTCCCAACAATCTAATATTCGGCAATCCGCTAGAGGGTTCAGGCTACTACGACTATGCGGCCGACATTGGCGGCAAAATCATCAAAGACAAGGTTTGGTTCTATGGTGGCTATAGCAAGCAGTCTGTAAACCAAGGTTCGCCGAGCTTCGTTGGCGGCCCAGGAACGAGCGGCACGGGGACCCCGGCCTGCTGGCTTGCTTCATCCTGCACAGGTACGAAGGCAGCCAGCATCGTATCGTCGTTGCAGGAGTACAACTACAAGGTTTCCTATCAGATCGTCCCCAGCACCAAATTGATCTTCACCGAATTGTGGGGTCAGAAGTTTCTCTCCGCTAATAGCGCATCGCCACTGGTGCCACTGGCCTCGTCACAGTATGAAATCCAGCCGGGATATTCATGGCACGGCGAGTTTCAAACCGTCATCGGCTCCCGATTTGTGCTCGATGGCATGTTTGGCTATGGCGGATATCACGTGAACTACACGTCGGAGCCGGCAAGTGAGATCGGACAATATGGCTTTACCAAAGGAAGCGATTTCGCCGGATCTCCGAGCGAAGAAGAGCTGAGCACCAAGTCCTTTACGGGACCGTATCCGCAGGCTCAGAATAAGCCGCAGAACCGTTATGAAATGAAGATCTCGGCAAGCTATCTCCCAGCGAGGCATTTCTTCGGCGGCAGCCACCAGATCAGCGCCGGCACTCTCGTTGACTGGGAAGCGGCGGGAACTACAGTGCTTAAGGATAAGCCCAGCGGCGACTATCTTCTCGAATTCCAAAATGGGGTACCTAACAAGATTGTCGTTTATAACTATCCTTTTCCCACCACGATCAACGACTTGCACAGTCAGGCCTTTTATGGAACTGACACTATGTCGCTCAAGCGCCTAGTCGTCAATTTCGGCGTCCGCTACGACAGGTTCGACTCCTTCTATCCTCAGCAGAGTAAGCCGGCAGGTCAATTCAGTGCAATATTTCCAGCCCAGACATTTCAACAGCAGGAAATCGTTACCTGGACCGACGTTGTGCCCCGTGTCGGGGCGGCATGGGACATAACTGGAAGCGGAAAAACGGTAGTGAAGGGTTCTTTTGGCCTCTTCGGTGACACGATGGGTGATACGTTTGCGGCCACCTTCAATCCGAATGCGGCGCAGTCGGAAACTTTCAACTGGAGTGGCCCTTGCGGCCCCACTGATCCTCTTGCCCCGGTCCAGTATGCTTGCGATGCCACACCGGCATTCCTTGCAACTTTACCGACTTTGACACCGACTGCGAAAACGGGCGGCACGAGCCAGATACTCAATACCGGGCTGCAGCAGGACCGCACCCATGAGTACACGCTGAAGGTTGAGCGGCAGCTGGTTCCGAATGTTGCCGTCAATGCCGGCTACGTTCGCCACTCCGTCTTTAACATGTATGACAGCGCGACAAATGCCGGCGTGCAGAATCCTACCGCCACATTTGTTGGCAACGGCATCGACGTTGGTCACACCTACAATGTGCCGGTCGTTTTCTCAGACACGTTCAATGGAGTCACCACACCAGTGACGGTCTACACCTATGTGAAGGGCTCCGGAACTCTTACCAATGAAGTGGTCAACAATCCTTCGAATCGCCCGGACGTATACAGCAGCTTTGAAGTGGCAGTGACCAAGCGGTATTCAAAGCGGTGGGACGGTTTCGCGTCATACTGGATGACGAAGGACCATCGGTGGCTTCAGGGAACCTCGGGTATCTCCGGCAGTTCTAACGACGATGCTTTTCCCATCGACGATACCTGGAACTGGGAGCTCCGGGGCGACGGAGTTTACCATTTTCCATTAGGCTTCCAACTTTCTGCCTTTTACCGCGCGCAATCCGGGAGCGCGGGACAGCGGGTGTCTGTGTTCAACAGTGCGGCGCTTCAACAGGGAGCAACCACGATCCGGATGGGACCCTTCGGACAATATAGAGGGCCCATGATCAGTACGATGAACCTAAGGGTCGCCAAGGTATTCAGCTTTGAGAAGAGATTCCATATTGAAGCGAATTTCCAGATCTACAACATCCTGAACAGCAGTGCTTCTGTGAAAACCAACTACCAAACCGGCGCCAGCACATTCGGCGTCGCCAGCACCATCATCTCTCCCCGGGTAGCAAGGATCGGAGGCACGTTTACTTTCTAAGTCCTTTGAGAATTTCGGGATTCGGCTTTTCGGCTCCAGGCACTTGGGCTTCGATCGGATCAATTGACCGAAGCCCGGTACATTCGTCAGAGTTGTGAGATTCGAGGCAACCTTGCGGGGGCGGGCCATGAGGGGCAGCCACGACGAATCGTGGCGCCCTGCCCTTGAGAGACCACATCGTCACATATCTTGCACTTATGACGTTGAAAGGGATCAACTTTCTGTTATGAGTCTCAGCTCGCTACCAACTGGGATCATGGACACGAATTTGCTTTGGAGATAAGATTTCACTCCGATGGCCAAAAGATCCCGTAAACCAATCCCCAAAATGCCCGCCGCCTCCGAGCCGTCCCCCAAACTCAAGTCTTTCGCGGGCCTGCTCTTCTGTTTTTTCTTGTCTGGAGCTGCAGCGCTGATCTATCAGGTCCTCTGGATCAAAGCGCTCGGATTGATTTTCGGACATACGGCATATGCCCTCGCCACAGTACTCGCCGTGTTCATGGGCGGACTTGCCGCCGGCAGCGAATGGCTCGGCCAGTGGAGCGAAAGCCGGCCGCAACCGCTGGCAACTTACGGATGGCTGGAACTCGCCGTGGCCGGTAGTGGAGCCGTGTCATTAGCTGGCATAGAGGGCGTACGCGTCGTTTACCACTTGCTCTCTTCTGATCACTCCTCGGCAATGTGGCTTTTGACCATTCGATTCTTCGGCGCTTGCGCTGTCCTGTTTGTGCCCACGTTTCTCATGGGTGGCACTCTGCCAATGCTCGTGCGTGCACTGGAACGTCGCTCCGCCGAACTAGGGGGGCGTTTCGCGCGCCTCTATTGGGTGAATACAACGGGAGCAGTCGTCGGCACGCTCGCCGCTGGTTTCGTCTTCCTGCCCAACCTGGGAATGCGCGCCACTCTCGGCATCGCGGTGATGCTTAATGCCTGTGCCGGAATGATCGCCCTTCGTCTGGCCCGCAAGAAGTCCACAGAGGCACAGATCCGATCGGCCGAGAAGCAAAGCCAAAATCGGAAAATAACCACGGGCCCTCCTTCCGCGGGGCAGCAAGATTCCGCAGCGGCTAAGCCCGGACGTACGACAGCCCGCCACGGCCTGCCGCAACGTTTTCTGTTGATCTGTTTTGCGACTGTCGGCGCCACTGCGATGGCTTACGAAATTGGCTGGACACGTCTGCTCGCCACCCAGCTTGGCAGCTCTACCTACGCATTCACGATCATGCTCGCGACATTCTTGACCGGCATCGCTTTGGGCAGCGCCCTGTTCGAGCTATGGAGTCGGCACGCCGCCACTCATATGATGTTCGCCTGGACGCAAGCAATGACGGCGATGGCTGCTCTAGCAGCACTCATGTTTTTCAACCGCCTTCCTGATGTGCTGGCCTCCATTCTGAGCACGAATGACGAGTCCTTTCATACAGTGTTGCTGGCGCAATTCGCAGTAAGCTCACTCGCGATGCTGCCCACGGCCGTGGTCTTTGGTTTCAGTTTCCCTGTGGTCACCCTACTTACTGCAAAAGGGGGAAGAAATGCCGATCAATCGCCTCACCAGGCAGACGTGGCAAACGCGCGGGGGGAGAGCGCATTAGTTGGGCGCGCTTATGCCTGGAATACCATGGGGGCAATCGTTGGCGCGATTGCTGGCGGATTCTGGCTCTTGCCTCGATTGGGAAGTTTTCACTTACTGGTCGCAACAACGACAGTGAACGCAAGCCTCGCTGTTCTGCTTTCGGTCGTGGGAATCTTTTCCGGAGGTTCCGCCGGCGCGCGAACACGCGTATCAGCATTTGCCGGATTTGGGTGCAGTCTTCTTTTGCTGGTGGTTGTCGGAGCCGTCGCATTGACACACCGCTTCGACGATCCCGCCGTGACGACATTCAATACCCTGTTGTATTGGAATGGCGGAGCAAAAGCAGTTCCACTCCCGGTGCGGCAAAAGGCGCACATGATGGACGTCACCTATTGGGCCGATGGGCTGAATGCCACGATCTCAGTAGGGCAGACAGATGACATTCTTGTGCTGCGCACGAACGGCAAGACCGACGCATCCAGCAGCGACTTAAACACCCAACTCATGCTGGGTCACATTGGCGCCGTTGCGCATCCAGCACCACGCCGAGTTCTGGTTATAGGTTTCGGCGGCGGTATGACACTTTCCGCGCTGGCCCGCTATCCGGAAATTGAACGCTTGGACTGCGTTGAAATTGAGCCGGCTGTCCTGGGCGCTGCACCTTACTTGAGATATTTGAACCGTAACGTATTGAAGGACAGGCGTGTGCACATCATTTACGATGACGGCCGCAATTTTCTCTTCACCACTCATAACCGCTACGACCTGATCGTTTCAGAGCCGTCGAATCCGTGGATTGAGGGAGTTGCTTCGCTGTTCACGCGTGAATTTTATCGGGCTGCACAGGATAGGCTGGCGCCCGGCGGAATTTTCGTTCAATGGGTGCAGTCCTATTCGCTTTACCCCGATGATCTGCGCACGGTATTCGCAACGTTTCTATCTCAATTTCATGACGCCTCTTTGTGGCACGGCGTCAAATCGGATTTGATCCTGGTAGCTCCTACTCCTCCGCCCCCTGTGATCCTGGACCGGATGCGAACGCTTTGGACAAATAGTGCCCTTCGTGACGATTTTGAACGGATGGGCTTGGAACGGCCGGAGGGCCTGTTCGGATTCTATTTGCTCAACGATACTGCTCTACGCAATTACGCTGCTGCGGGCCGAATTGATACCGACGATCGCACGTCGCTCGAATACAGCGCTCCGCACTCTTTGCTGGTTCGCGGTCTCGATGATGAAAATTTGCGTGAGCTATACGAGACGCAGGCCAAAGTTGATCTGGCCGGTATTGCCAGCGATCAGCGCAACTCTGTTCTGGCGGCCAGCGCCTCAACCGCGCTGAACGGGGGAGACATCGCAGACGCGGATCGCTTTGTGAGTGCACTCAATCACGACTCAACCACGTCGGAGGATGAGATTTCCCGAGGCCGCGACGCCATTGCTCATGCCGACTACGATTCTGCGGCCCGCGCATTCGGCATCGCGCTCGCCGCGGATCCCAACTCAGTTGCAGCCGCCTGGGGACTCGCAGAGGTGAATCGGCTTTCCGGCAAGCTGGACCGCGCGAATCAGCAGTTTCTGCACGTTCTGGAAAGAAACCCAGATGATCTAAGAACGCTCGGTTCGCTTGAACAGTTGTACAGCGACACTTCCCACCCTATCGAAGCCGCGGAGATTCAACGCCGCCTGATTAGGGCCGACCCGCGCGCCGGCGCCGATGCCTATGCCGAGCTTGGAGAAATGCTAAAGCGCGCCGGAAAGCTGGACGAAGCCGTTGCTGCTATGAACGAATGCCTGGCGCGCGACCCGTACAATTTCCAGTCGCACCTCAACCTGGGCCAAATTTTAGACTTTCAGAAAAAGTACCACGACTCTCGAAAAAACCTGGAATTCGTGCGGAGATTTTTCCCGGATGTTGACTCGCAAACCTATGCGTTGCTCTACGAGGTCGATAGTGCAATAGGGGATTCAAAGGCCGCCACGGAGGCCGTGCGCTTTGGAATCCATTTATTCCCCAACGATCCAACTCTTTTGAGGCTGTACCAGTCTCTTTAGTTTCCTTTCAAATCGCGCTGGGACTGAGGCGGAGAATGCTCTCCGGCCCTTTGCCAAGCTGAACAACTTTGAGTTTGCTCTGAAAAATACCGATAGTTCGATCTCTCTATTTTAGTCATTTATTATAAAGACCTTATGGGAGAGAGGGATTCGATCCCAGGTGGCCTTTCATGCACAACGGTCTTCGAGACCGCCGGTATCAACCGCTCACCCCACCCCTCCGCAGCACGCGCGCCGGCTTACTTGCTCTCGGAGAGATTGGAGCCCACCTGCAGCCTAACTTTGTAGGGCATCCCCCATTTTGTAAGGTAAAATGGCTGTTCTGGCTGTATCTAGCCGCAAGTGGCGCAGATATCTGGCTTGTCCATTTTGCCCCTCATGGGACGGGAAGTGGAAACTCGTGATGGTGGCACAATAATGCGCGCCAGTGCAAAACTAGGCCACAGTGCGCCGCGTGAGCAAGGCTCTGCGGCGGAGTAAAAGTTTGCCACCGCCGGATCTTGTTCTCGTTTGCTGTTGCCTTGCTGGCCTGGAACGTCGCCGCCTCACTCGAGACCCGCTCTTCACAGGCTGCTTAGATACACTCATCAGGTGTCCGGTTAAAACAAACGGACACCGATGACACACTCTAACTCTCGTCAAGAGGGGCTCGGAGTACGCTTACGCATCAACCATGAGCCGATCTTTAGCCCAGCGGCACCTCAATCACCAGAGGGGAACTCAGGACGCTTACGGAGAGCGTCCGGTCGCCAAGCAAGCTCTACGTACTCACTCCCGGCCGTTGGTGCTTTCGCCGAAGGAGACCCCGGAAGGCCCGGTGTTCACGGTCCAGGGGAATATGGAACCATTATCTGGATTACCGATTGTAATGTTGTGCTCCCAGGGATTCATATGGATTTACATCAATGAAGTTAGAGATACAGATCGAGTAGATACCCCCAGATGTACCCCTCTTAACCAGGTGTCAAAGTAGGTTGAAAGCTCTTGGCCACCAGTGTATGACACACGCCTTGGAAAGCCATCGGCTATGCAGATCAGGCCGCTACACCAATTGGGTCAATCTGAAGGTCAAATCGTTGAGTTGCGGCATACCCCGGTTTCGTAAAGACCCTGGATGGCCGTGGAACCAGATCGCACTTGATGTCGGAAAAGTCGACGCAGCTACAGATAGTCAACCAAGCCCTGCGAAGCTGGCTGACTGCTTTGAGCGGCACCGATCCATTGGCAGCATGTCTGCCCTACTAACTTGCCGCGATTCTAATAGGTTTTGCGGTGGATTTCCGCGCGGTTTCCAGGTGCCTTAGTGCACCACCCCGGCGTCCTTTGCCGGCCAGTAGATAAACACAGCTTTTCCGTAGATGAGCGACCGCTCAACTGGGCCAAATTCGCGGCTATCAGACGAAATCGAGCGATGGTCTCCCATCATGAAGAAGCTCTCCACCGGCACAATAATCTCTCCCATGGAGCGGCTGTCACGGTAGTCTTCGGGGACATAACCCTCGCGCAAAGGCTTGCCGTTGAGCCAGACCTGGCCGTGGTCAATCCACAACCGGTCTCCGGGCAGAGCGATCACGCGCTTGATGTAGCTCTTCTCGGGATCGCGCGGATAGTGGAACACCACCACGTCCCCCCGCTCTATCGCTGAAACGTGATACACAAACTTGTTGATGAACAGGCGGTCGCGGTCTTCAAGCCGCGGCAACATGCTTGTCCCTTCCACGCGGACAGGCTGATAGAGAAAGGTAATAATCAGCACAGAGGCGGCCGCGGAAACAAAAAGATCGCGCAGCCATAGCCCTAAACCTGCGGCCTTCTGTCGAGGCGCTGGTGCGGGGTTGGGAACCGGCTCATTCGGGCCGGTCTGAAGGTTTCCAGTAGAACTGGGGATAGGGGTAGCGTCGGGAAACGTTTGCATCTCACTTCCAGAATACTATTATTCGCATCCAAGTCCTCCAGGAGGACACATAACTCTTACGCGTCGGGGTTTTTGGACTGGTTTTGGCTGGTTGGCAGAGGGGACCAGCGCGGGCGCCGTCTCGCTTGTACCGGCAGCAGAAAGGTTTTCATCTTCCAGGATCAGCGGTCTCTGAAGCACCATCTCAACCTGGGTCCCGCTTTGAATATCTACATCGGCGCCACGGGTAAAAAGCGTTGCAAGTCCCATGACGGCAAGCCCTGCGCCCACGCCGGCAATCCCTCCGGCAATTGGATGCCCTGAGCCCAGCCCACCGATGCTCCCAATCGTTCCGCCTGTAGGAATTGCAATCTCTGCTACCTTGCCGGCATTGCGCCCCTTGTTTCCTGCTTGTTCAACGGTGCCTTCCCCGTCGTCTTTCACCGTCTGATCCTTCGCACCCGGCAGGCTATTCACCATGCCCGGAACCTCCACCACTGACCCGTTAGGAAAGATGATCGACGTAAAGTGCATATCCAGTTGCGCCCTGCCTTTTACGCGGCCTGCCCGGGCCACCCGGTCGACCACCCCCTGCACGTACACGCCTGCCGGAATCATTACCCGATTTCCAACCACCACCGGGAAAGTTGAGGCGAGGTAGACGCTGTCTCCTGGCTTGGCGCTCTTGGTGTTGATTGCACTGCGCAACTGCAGCAACACCTTGGTGCCGGCAGGAACCGTGTAGGTCTTTTTCTGAGGGGCAGCCAGGGCAGCGTCTGCAGGAGCAATAGCGGCCAGCGAATCAGGGGACACCGTCGCGGCTGGTACAGGATCGGCTGATCGTGCAGGCGCGTTAGCGGCAGTGTCCGGTTGGCCGGATGCCTGGAATGGACCTGCCTGGGCAAAGCCGGAACTGGAGCCTGCTGCCCCAAGGTTCAAAGCGATCGCACACGCCAACGTTCCCCGCAACACACGCATAGCTCCTCCGTAGTGCCCTGAGGGGTAGTGGGTCAGTTTGAAGGGTACGGGCTTCAGCCCGTACATAGACCCCGTACTATCGTCGTGGGCTTTAGCCCCTGAGGCTTAGCTTTTGAGGACGATCCACTACTCCTACGGTGATAGACGATCTCTCCGTCTTCAAGGATAGCGCTGGTCGCTTCAAAGACTAAAAAATCGCAGGCCCGTGTCGCTCCGGGACCTGATTCGCGGTACGATGCAAGTCAACGATGAATGCCGAAGTCACCTCACCCCTCACAAAGCAACTCAGCTCTGGCACTCGGTTTGCCGCTGTAGCCCAGATTCTGAACGATGCAATTGCCGCACACGCCTTTCCCGGCTGCGCCTTTGGCGTGTTGGCCGATGGCAAGGTCCAGATTCAGGATGCGCTGGGCCACTTCACGTATGAAGCAGCTTCACCCGCGGTCACTGCCGAAACGGTCTACGACCTGGCCAGCGTTACCAAAGTAGTGGGGACCACGGCGTTGGCTATGTGGCTGTTCCAGCGCGGCCGGCTCGACCTCGACATGCTTCTCGGCGATATGCTGCCTGGATTTGTAACCGGCCGTGCCCTTGGTGACCGCGCACGCCACGTGAAACTGCGCCATCTGCTGGCTCACAATTCAGGGCTGCCGGGCTACGTCGAGTTCTTCCGCACCATTACTACACCATCCGGCTTGTTTCGCGCCTGTCTGCAGCTGCCTCTGGAGGCCGAGCCCGGCACTCGATCTGAATACTCCGATCCCGGATTCATCCTGCTCGGTAAGGCGTTGGAGCTTTGCCTCGGTGAGCCTCTTTCGGTTTGGACCAAACGTGAGATCTTCCAACCCCTCGGGATGACCTCCACGGGTTATTCCCCAATTCCCGGCAAGCGCAGTCTGATTCCCCCCACGGAAGAGGACACGACATTCCGCCATCGTCGCATTCAGGGCGAAGTACAGGACGAGAACGCCTGGCTTCTTAAGGGCAATGCCGGCCACGCCGGACTCTTTTCGAACGTGCCGGACCTGCTGCGTTTTGCAGGCGAGATTCTCATATCCAGCCCCGGAAAAGTTCCGGCAGCAAACAACGCTCGCCTTTTCCAGGCTGAAACCGTCGAATTGTTCGCAGAGCGGCAGGGCCCGGAAGGAAGTTCGCGTGCACTCGGCTGGGATACGCCCTCGCAAAATTCATCGTCCGGAAGGCATTTTTCCCCTCATTCCATAGGACATCTTGGCTTCAGTGGCTGTTCCTTATGGATCGATCTTGATGCTGGGGTTGCAGTTGCGTTGCTTACCAACCGAACATGGCCCGATCGGCAGAGCCAGATGATTCGCAAGATTCGTCCGGCTTTTCACGATGCCGTTCGGGAAGCCCTTTAGAACTTCGGTACCTCCGGCCCCCTAGGGCGCGTTACGCATTTGAGAATTCTCTCGTTACTTGCCCATTTTGAAGATAGAATCAAAAATTGGGGACAGACGCGATGCTAACCAGCTCAATGATGCAGGATACGGCCGGCGCCCAAGCAATTGATAACAAGAATGACCAGGCCTCCCTACTTCAACAACTGACGACCGAGAGCCAAAACGAGGCATCTCAAGGCTTTGATACCAAATCCGCAATCGAGATCGCCCGCATCATCAACCACGAGGATGCGAAGGTCGCGGCGGCAGTAAAAAAAGCCATTCCAGAAATAGCCCAGGTCATCGATCAGGTGGCCCGCAGCCTTCGCGACGGTGGCAGACTCATTTACGTTGGCGCCGGGTCCAGCGGACGCATCGCTGCGCTCGACTCCTCCGAGTGTCCACCCACTTACTCAACCGCGCCCGGTCAGGTCCAATACATCATGGCTGGCGGACCCAAGGCACTGGCCTCGGCGGTCGAGGTCAATGAGGACTCAGAAGAGCTGGGTCAGCGCGATATCGCGCGCCGCCGCCCAACTCGCAAAGACGTCGTTGTCGGTATTTCTGCATCCGGCCGCACTCCATACGTTGTAGCCGCTGTGGCCTATGCCCGCGCCCGCGGAGCACAAACCGCCGCCGTCACCTGCAATCTTGGAACGCCGCTGGCCGATGCAGCAAATATCGCCGTCGTTGCCGATGTGGGTGCCGAGGTCATCTCCGGTTCCACGCGCATGAAGGCCGGCACCGCGCAAAAGATGATCCTCAACATGATCACCACCGGCGCCATGACTCGCCTGGGCTATGTGTACGAGAACCTGATGGTCAATGTACACATGCAGAACTCCAAGCTCGTCGAGCGCGGAATCCGCATCTTGATGGGCGCCTGCAAGATCGACCGCGCCACCGCGGTAAACACCATCAAAAGCGCAGGCCGCAGCGTGCCGGTCGCCCTGGTTATGCTCAAGGCCAAGGTCGACAAGCCCGAAGCAGTCCGCCGTCTCGCCAAATCCGACGGTAACGTCCGCCTCGCCATCGAAGACAACGTCCTGGAACTGTAAGCATTCCCTGCCCGTCTCACATCGGCGTTAAAGGCGAGTGCGAAGAGCAACGCTTGATCCTACCCTATCGGAGTGAGGCCCCGTGCCGCATTCTTGCGCCTTCTTCCCGGCGCAAAGGCGGAACAGCATTACACTCTCTGCCTGTCGGAGCAAGTTGGTTCACGCAAGCCCCAGCTGACTTGCTGACTTGCTAACTCCGCGCAGCGGAGGCTAACTCGCTGCTCTTTTTTGAAACCAGCGCCCCGCGTTGCACACCATGCGCCTCACCGTCGTCACGTGTCTGTTTTCGTGGCCAGCGCGGGTTCCGATAATCTGCGAAAAACAATCGCCGTCAAATCCCCAGAGTCCCTCGACTTTAGTAGACTTAACGGCAGAATGTCTGCTTCCTCTCGCACGATCTGCCATCTTCGTTCAGCATTTCTTTTGTCTGCGCTTGCCGCAGTCCTAGCCGCCTCTATTGCCAGCTCCCCGCAGGCTCCGGCGCAAGGAACCCACCTCTGGACCCAATCAAAACTCGAGGACTTCGAAAAAGGCACGCCTCAGGGCGTTGCCATTCAGAGCGACGGCAACTTGCGCGAAGGACCAGGCCTGAAAGACCTGCTCACCACGCCCTCGACGTTTGTATGGTCCGTTGCCGCGGACAAAAATGGCGTCGCCTTCGTCGGCACTGGTTCGCCGGCCACCGTTCTGCGCGTGGGCCGCGACGGCAAGCCATTCACGCTCTTCGAGACCAAAGACCTCGGCGTGCAGGTCGTTAAGATCGGTCCGGATGGGTTCCTTTACGCAGCCACACTTCCAAGCGGCAAAGTTTACCGGCTAAAGCCCGATGCCACCGCCGGGCAGGATGACAGCAGCGCCACACTGGTCTTCAATCCCGCGCAGTTCGACAGCACAACTGATCCCGACGCCAAATCGGCCAGCGACAAGACCAGCTCAACCGCTCACTACATCTGGGACCTGATCTTCGATCAATCCGGAAAGCTCTATATCGCCGCAGGCGGTCCGGGAGCGGTGTATCGTGTCGATCCAGCAAAGCCCGGCTCAAAGCCGGAGCAATTCTTCAAGACCGATGAAGCACACATTCGCTCACTCGCCTGGGACGCAAAGGGCAATCTCATTGCCGGCTCGGACGGCTCTGGCCTTGTCTATCGCATCAGCCCCGACGGCAAGGGATACGTGCTGTTTGAAGCTCCGAGGCGCGAGATCACCGCCGTTGCCGTATCTGCCAACGGCACCATCTACGCCGCCAACGTCGGCGACAAGGCCCACAATCCTCTGCCTCCGCTGCCAGTGCAGGGTATCGGCACTGCCACCATCACCATCGTTCAGCCCGCATCGCTGCAGGCCGTCAACACAAGCACTTCCCTTCCCGATGGATCTGAGATCTACGCGCTCGACGAAGGCCAGGCGCCCCGCAGGCTTTGGACAAGCAAAGACGATATCGTCTATGCGATGACTGCGCGCCCTGACGGCCTTCTCGCGCTAACCGGCAACCGCGGACATATCTTCCGAATTCAAAACAACGGCACATTCGCCGACGTCGCGCACCTCGAAGCTCAACAAGGCCTGAGCCTCGCCGTTGTGCAAAGCACAGATGGCGCGAGCAGCGTCCTCGTCGGCACCGGCAACACCGGCAAGCTGTGCTTGCTGGGCGCAGCCGAAAAACACGAGTACGCCAGCAACGTACTCGACGCCGGCGCGCTGGCACGCTTTGGCCGCGTCGAAGTCGAGCCCCGCTCAACCGGATATGAGATCTGGACCCGCTCCGGCAATGTAGAGCAGCCCGTGCGTGGATGGTCCCACTGGCAACCGCTCAAAGAGAGCGCAGTCGCCTCACCCGCCGGACGCTTCCTGCAATGGAAAGCAGTGCTCCATACAAACGGAACGGTCGGCGGCGTTGGCGTGAATTACCTTCCCGTGAATGCGGCGCCCATAGTCGATGATCTGGTCGTCGTTACAGGCGCGCGCTGGAGTTCGCAGGGTCAAATTGCTGGCCAGGCACAGCCGGTCAACATTGCATTTCCCTCGCCAGCCGCAAGCGTCGAGGTCGCCAGCACCGACTCCGCAACGCCTCTGACGGCCGCGAAAGACCGAACCGCAGTCACCGTGCGCTGGGTAGCCCACGACGAAAATGGCGACGATCTCATCTACGCCCTCTACCTGCGTGGCGATGGCGAATCCGTCTGGCGCCTCCTCAAGGACAAGATCACTGACAAGGCCTACAGCTTCGACGCAACCCTGATTCCCGACGGCGGATACCAGGTCAAAGTCGTGGCTTCAGACGCTCCCTCCCACACTCCCGCCGACGCGCTCTTCGGTGAAAAGGTAAGCGATCGTTTCGAGGTGGATACAACGCCGCCGGTAGTTCTCAACCTCAAGGCAACCGCGGAAGCCGCCGATTGCGATGGCACTCATTGCTCCAAGCCGTTCCAGGTGACTTTCGACGCACAGGACGCCTTCTCGCCCATCGCTCGCGCCGAGTATTCGCTCGACGCAGGACCATGGGTGTACGTCGAGCCGGTGGGAAAGATCTCCGACTCCAGAACCGAACACTATTCGCTTCGCATCTCACTGGACGTGGCAGCGGGCAAAATCAGCGAACACATCATCACCGTGCGCGCCTACGATCGATACGACAACCTGGGCGTAGCCAGGACCGTGATTCCCGCCCAGGAAAAGTAGACCGGGAAAAACTCCACCGGGGAAACCAGGCTCAATGCGATTTGAATTCTTTCTTGCGGCGCGATACCTGAGAGCCAAGCGGCGGCAAGCCGTTGTGGGCGTCGTCACCGCCATCTCCGTCGCCGGCGTAGCAGCGGGCGTGGCCGCGCTCGTCATTGCCTTGGCCATCACCAACGGCATGCGCCGCGATCTCCAGGAAAAATTGCTCGGCTCGTCGGCTCATGTTGAATTGATGCGCATCGATGCGGACGGAATTCGCGATTGGCGGCCACTCCTCGATCGCCTCCGCGCCGCCCCTCACGTCACCGCCGCCGCGCCCGGCATCTACGAAGAAGTAATGGTGTCCCACGGGCCGCGCGCGGGCTTTGCGCTGGTCAAGGGCATCATTCCGCAGCAGGAGCGCACAGTCAGCAATCTCCTGTCTTCAATCACCTCTGGCTCGGCAGCGGGCCTCGAACCGAACGACAGCGGGAACTCGATTCCTACCGCCGGCGCCACGGTCCCTGCCCTTGTCATCGGTAAAGACCTAGCCGACCAGGTTGGCGTTCAGGTGGGAGACCAGGTCGTCGTCACAAGTCCGCAAGGTGAACTGAATCCGGTCATAGGTCTCATTCCCAAGTTCCAGCCCTTCCGGGTCGCCGCGATCTTCCGTTCCGGCTTTTATCAATATGACTCGGCAATGGCGTTTATAGGCCTCGCCGACGCGCAGCGCCTTTTCGACGAGCCTGACCTGCTCTCAGTCATCAGCTTCAAGGTAGACAACCTGAACCACGCACCCGAGATCGGCCGCGAGCTCGAGCAGGTCGCCGGCAAGGGCTTTATGACTACCAACTGGATGGAGCAGAATCGCGAACTCTTCCGCGCGCTCAAGCTCGAGCGGGTGGTCACCTTCATCGTCATCGCGCTCATCGTAATTGTCGCCGCCCTCAACATTCTCATCGCACTCACCATGATGGTGATGGAGAAGACACGCGACATCGCAGTAATGATGAGCTTCGGCGTCGAGCCCGGACAGGTGCGGCGCATCTTCTTGATGCAGGGCCTGCTCATCAGTCTTGTCGGAACAGCGCTGGGGCTCGCGCTCGGCTACTTCACTGCCTGGGCCGGCGGCCATTACCACTTTATCCATCTCTCTGCCGAGGTCTACTCCATCGACACGCTGCCCTTCGCGCCGCGCCCGCTGGATGCAGTGATTGTGGCCGCTGTCTCTATCGGGATTTCAGTGCTGGCCACGCTCTACCCCTCATCCGCAGCAGCGCGCGTACTCCCAGCCGAGGCACTAAGGTACGAGTAATCTCACTGCGGCGTAATAATCCCGCCCAGCGCATGGCGTCGAGGCAACACAATGCCCCGATGATCAACCTCCGCGGCGGAAGTGCCGCGTTGTTCGATAGCTACCTCGCTTACCCGCTCAATCAAAGCGCCACCACACGCAGGACACCAGTCCGCCATGGTTTCCTGTGCGAGCACGGCGTGACATTGGATGCAGATTCGTTCCATACCTCAAAGAGTACCGGATCAGGCTTCCCTGCCGGAACCGGAAATCGTCGCCCGCGGGCGCAACCGCTCATCCTAAACCCCGCCCGGTAAACTGAATCCATGCACCCTCCCGTTCGGCTGGTCGCAATCGACATGGACGGCACCCTGCTGCCGAACGTTGCGCAATCAATGAGCGAACGCAATGCTCGGGCGCTCAGGGCGGCGCAGAGCGCTGGCGTCACAGTCGCTATCGCCACCGGCAGGCGCATGGCCTACACGGTACCGCTGTTGGAAGGCCTTGGTCTGCGAGCGGATACGCCCCTGATTACGTCCAATGGTGCAGTGCTGCGGACTTTAGACGGCCAGCCAATTGACAGCTGCCACATGGATGCGCTGGTGGCCCGTGGCCTTTGTGGGCTGCTAAGGCCCTTTGGAGTTCTGGTTTTCACCTTTGACAGACCGGGACGAGGCGAGTTGGTTCTCGAAGACCTGGAACGGGTTCACGGGCGAATCGCCCTTTGGGTAGAGTCCAATCGCAACGCCATTGAGGTTTTCAACCCATTAGAGCTGGCCTTCAACGACGGCGAAGACCCCATTCAGGGAATGGTAGCCGGGGAAATCAGCAGGATGCGGGAAGCCGAGCGGGCACTCAAGGCGAGCGAGTGGAGCGGCCGTTGCGAAAGTGCGCGAACCGAATACCCGGCACGCGACCTGTCGATCCTTGACCTCCTGCCCCGTGGCGTCTCCAAAGGCTGGGCCCTGGAACATCTCGCCGCACGCCTGGGCGTCAGTCGCAATGAGACCATGGCCATTGGCGATAACTGGAACGATGTGGATATGCTGGAGTGGGCGGCACAAGGTGTAATCATGGGCAATGCGGCCGCGGAGTTGCGCACCATGGCAAAGTCGCGCGGCTGGATGCAGGCCCCGCCAAATGACGAAGACGGTGTCGCGGTGGTGTTGGAAGACGCCCTGAAAAAGCTGGCTGGCGCAAGCAGCCAGGGCAGTTTTCCAATTGGTACAGAGGGGCTTTGAAGGGGCACGGCTTCAGCCGTGCCGAAAATGCCACAGTTTTTGTCGGGCTTTAGCCCCTGAGGGATGTTTCTGCCTCTATACCATCAGGAGACCTGCATTAGGGAACGTATA
>DASRLI010000137.1:0-9345 GCA_035648535.1 Occallatibacter sp.
ACAGCGGAAAAAACGGTTCGATCCGGCGCATCTGCGCCTCGGAGAGCAGGAACAAATCAGCCATGGCGACGCCTCCTCGCAGCGCCATTGAATCAACCGATCATCTGATCCGCAAGAACTTTAATGGGTCCTGAGCCTAGCAAGTGGGAGCACTTCGTCGAGTGGAAGCGCAACGCCGAGAAGGACAAGGCGCGGCTGGATGCCGAAGCGCTGCTCGACGGGATGCTCGCTAAGGAGAGGCTACTGGATCTGGTCGAGAACTTCCTCCTGTTCGACGATAGCCGGGCCGGTGGCACACGGAAGATCGTGGCGCGGAACCACCAGGTGCTCGGCGTCAACAGTGCCGTGGCGTCCGTCGTACGGCAGGAGAAGCTGAAGCGGCGGTTCCCGCCGGCCGAGCGGCTGATCGAGTATCGGGTGCCAAAGCCGGAACTGCCGAAAACTGTCGAAGCGTCACCGCCTGGCTCGGCGTATGTGGCGCCTACACCAGTCGGTGGCGTTGAAGAGGACGAGCTGCTGCTGGTGAAGCGGGCGCATGACGACCTGGGGCGCCTGGGCGTGTTCTGGCACACGCAGGGCAGCGGCAAGTCCTACTCGACGGCATTTTTCGCGGAGAAGGTGCGTCGAGTCGTCCCCGGCAACTTCACCTTCTTGGTGATGACCGATCGCGAGGATCTGGACAACCAGATCTGGCGCACGTTCATCGGTTGCGGCGTGTCGGACGAGAAGACGCCGCGCGCCGGCTCGGGCAAGGAGCTACAGGAGATCCTGAGCGGCAATCACCGCTTCGTCTTCAGCCTGATCCACAAGTTCAACCAGCCGGTCATTGAGCCTTACAGCTTGCGCGACGACATCATCGTCATTTCGGACGAGGCGCACCGGACGCAGGCGGGCAAGTTCGCGCGCAACATGCGCCTCGCCCTACCCAACGCCTCGTTCATCGGGTTCACCGGCACGCCACTCTTCAAGCACGACGAACTGACCCGGCGGATCTTCGGCGGCTACATCTCCCGCTACGATTTCAAGCGTTCCGAAGAGGATCAATCCACGGTCAAGCTGGTCTACGAGAACCGGGGCGAGAAGCTGGGGATCGCCCGCCTCGATCTGAACGACCGGATCGCAGACGCAATCGAGAGGGCCGACCTCGACCCGGATCAGCAAGCCCTGCTGGAGAACCTGCTTGGCAAGGACTACGAGGTGATCACGGCCGACGACCGGCTGGATAAGTTGGTCGAGGATTTCGTGGAGCACTGCTCCACCCGCTGGGAGACGGGCAAGTCGATGCTGGTGTGCATCGACAAGATCACCTGCGCGCGGATGTTCCAGCGCATTGAGCCGCGCTGGAAGGCCAAGATCGCCCGGCTTCAAGCACTCATCTCCGGAAAGGAGTCCGAGATTGTTGCCGCAACTGACCCCGACATCCGGGAGCGCGTGACGGCAGAGCTCGACGCCCTGCGCAGCCAGGAGCAGTGGATGGAGAGCACGATCATTGAGATCATCATTAGCGAAGCGCAAAACGAGGTGCGCGACTTCAAGAAATGGGGCTTTGACATCATCCCCCACCGGATGGTGATGAAGACCGGATTTCAGACGCCCGACGGCAAACGAGTGCCGGCCGAGGACGCTTTCAAGGATCCGGAGCACCCCTTCCGCGTCGCGATCGTCTGCGCGATGTGGCTGACCGGCTTCGATGTCGAGTGCCTGGCGACGCTCTACATCGACAAGCCGATGAAGACCCACAACCTTATGCAGGCCATCGCACGCGCCAATCGGGTGTTCCCCGGCAAGGACTGCGGCGTGATCGTGGACTACAACGGCATGCTCAAGAGCCTGCGCGAGGCGTTGGCGCAGTACGCCCTGGGCGACGAGGACGAAGGTGGTGGGGCTGGCGGCATCGTGGCCCCGATCGAGGAACTGGTTGCGAGCCTGCTCCAGGCTATCGAAGCAGCGGAGAAGCACCTACTTGGGCTTGGCTTCGATGTGGCTCGGCTTCACGGCGCCACCGGGTTTGATCGTATCGAAGCCCTGCGCGACGCGGTGGACGCGCTCTATACATCAGACGAAACTAAACGCCGCTTCGAGATTATGGCCCGGCAGGTGTTCATCCGGTTCAAGGCGTTGCTGATGGAGCCGAGTGCCCTGGCCTATGCCGAAAGACACGACAACATCGAAACCATATACAAGAAGCTCCAGGACAGACGCGACACGGCCGACGTGACGGAGGTGCTTAAGGAGTTGCACCGCATCGTCAACGAGGCCATTCGCGCGGCGGCTCCTGGTGGTGATCACGCTGAAGGGCTCAAGGTGGACCTGAGCCAGATCGACTTCGAGAAGCTGCGGCGCGAGTTCGCAAGCAAGGTGCGCCGCAAGCATGCCGCGTTGCAGGACATCCGGGATGTGGTCGAAAAGAAGCTTGCCCAGATGCTCGCCCGCAACCCGATGCGGATGGACTACTACAAGAAATACCAGGATATCATCGCAGACTATAATCGCGAGAAAGACCGGGCGACAGTTGAAGCAACGTTTGCGCAGCTTGTTGCCCTGTCAGCTAGTCTCGATAAAGAGCAAAGGCGGGCGGCGGAAGAAGGTCTCACGGACGACGAACTGGCGCTATTCGACCTGCTGTTCAAGGCCAACATCGGCAAGGCAGACCGCGAACGACTGAAACAGGCCAGCCGGGGTCTGCTGTCGTCTCTGCGGAGCCTTCTCACGCCAATGCCTGGATGGCTGCAGAATGCGACGACGCAGGCCGAGGTCAAGATCTTCATCCTTGATCGGCTGTATAACTCACTGCCTCGTCCACCCTTCACCGAGGCCGAGACCGAAGACATCGCGTCGCGGGTGTATGACTATGTCTGGCAAAGAAGTGCCAGCGGGCAAGATCTAGCGGCATGAAAATGAAGGACGCGACGAAACTGCTGCCATCGCCGGCGTGAGTTAAATACCGATAACAAACCGTTATCAGAGGTCAGGCTACTCAACGGGCGCTCGGCGATGAAGGATCGAATGTTGAATCTCTATCAAGCAGGCATGTTCTACTTTTGCGTTTTTCTTACCGAGTTCGCCCGCTGCTCAATCTGACGGCACCGTTCGATAAGTGCCTCGAAAGATTCGGTATCTACAAAGAGCAGACCATCACCCACCATTGCACGATAGTCCTCGGCCAACACCTTCAGCGCATCCCCCTCGGGCACCAACCGTATGCCACCATTGACTGCATACTCGTAGTCAATGGTGCTACCAGCTGCATCCCTCTCCGCAAAGAACACCGCTTTGTGCTCGGCTACTTTTTGCGCGATATTCCGGTCAGCGATTGCACGCTCTGCATAACCGCTTTCGTCGAGGCGAACAACATCATGCCAGTGACGCGAGAAACCTTTTGCGTCCTCGCCACGGTAGTATCCCTTTCTACAAAAAACGTGCATTGCAGTCGCCTTTTCCCAGAAGGTGCGTTCAACTCGCATAACTTGCGGGTGCGCACTGGGAAAAGTAAGTTCTGGTAGATGCGCAGCAGCGTCGCATACTACTCCGCGAACTTCATGGGGCTCACCAGTCGAACGCGCACCAAATTCCAGCACCACAATCGGCGGGACATACCCGGTCCCACGCGCCAGCGGTTCATAATCAATATAGAGTTTGTCGCCCTTAATATGAGGATGAGCGCGCAATGAAGCCAATGATATTGCTGATCCGATAATCGGCAGGGCATCTCGCTCAACCCAAGTACTCAGGCGGTCTTTGATTTCCCCCGACCATTTTTTTCCTTGGCTCTTCGTCGGTGGGAGAGCGTCGGCGATACCAGCTACCAGGTCGGGAGCGATAGCGCGGATATCGTAGGTCAGATCAATATCCTCCGAGAACCGACGGATTGCGCCATATGCTTTTGATAGCGAGGTGCCACCCTTGAATATGAGCTGTGGTCCGTATTTCGAGGCAAACATCTTCTCAAGCGCCCACACGACCCAGACATCTTTTTCAAGGAGATGGACTGGACGACCAGAAGCCCCGCTCGCGACGCCCAACGCGTCCCGCTGATCAGCTGCGGAGAGATGGAGAAATTCTTCAGCCATTTGCGACTAGCTGGCTTACCTCTTTAGCCAACCAGGTCGGGAGGCAAGAGCTCACGCTGGCAATCTCTTGGAACGCCTGTGCCGGCAGTCGTCGCTGCAACTCAGGCAAGACTTCACCCGCACGGCTTTCACCGAGCCATGCGAGCGCCCGGACAGCTTCGCCGGCTGGATGGCCGGCCAAAACCAGTTGCCACCGTGGGGCATGCCGCAATTCTATGGTCTGCTCCCCCAGGTTGAACTGCCGGCTTTGGCCCGATGTGAGGTAAAGAGTGCGTACAGGCACCTGTGTCGTCAGACCCAGCGCATTCGCAGCCGCCGCACCATGTGATGCAACAGTTTCGCCCTTTGCGCTGGCGATGCCTTGGACCACCTTTTCAACCGAAGGCAACCGTTTGCCAAATCGAGTTTCGACTGGGCGCACATAGAGGCCTCGGCCGACCCGTTCGAGCTGCCCCTGCTGCGCCAAGCGGAATAGAGCCTGATCAACTGCCGCTCGGGAGCCCAGATTGAGCAGCTTTCTTGCGGAAAGTGGGGTTCCCTCCGGGAAGGTCGCCGCATATTCCAAAATACGCAGTGATAGCGTTTTCATGATTTCCTCTGTCAGAAACATGTAGTAGTTTCTGACAGATTTCAAGTACTGAATTGGTAAGTTCCTGCAAATGAAGGTCTATTCTCTAATCAAAAATTAATTCGTGTCTCAGAAACACGATTTTTCTGCTTGGAATAACGATAAATGACGCCATATATTCATGTCTAAAGGATACGAATTATGAAGACTTTTACACCTCCAGAGGCCGCCGTCATCGCGGATGTACCGCTAGCTACGGTGCAGAAGGCGATCACCACGAAACAGTTGCCGGTTGCCGAAGGAGGCGGTCAGCGGCGGCGCATAGATGAACCGAGCGTCCTCGCGCTTGCCCTTACACGGGTGACCCCTCGAAATGTGAATCTCAGCTTGATTGAGGCTCGTGCCCTGCTCATAGGCGCAGATACCACCCGGGCAGACTCGCCAGGAAGTGGTGAAGACCTTGATCTGGCAAAGCTGTTGGTTGAACCGCGGCGCAAGATGGCACTGCTGGCTCGTGCGCGCACCTTAGTGGAGAGCCGCTCCGGGCGGCGCGCTGCAACCATCAAGGGCACGAAGATAGCTGTAGACGATCTCGTTGCCAGCATCCAGGGAGGTATGGCGCCTGAAAGCGTAGCAGCGACCTATCCTGCATTAGATCGCGAAACGCTCGAAGCAATTAGACTTTGGGCCGCCGCCAATCCGGCGCGTGGCCGCCCGCCACGCGGAGAGGTCATGGCTGTTGGACCCACGCCCGCCTTGACCAGCGTGTGGCGCCGCGCCGTCCCGGTCACCGCTCGGCAAATCGATGAATGGGCGTCCGGCAAAAGACAGGCACAGGGTGAGTTGCCCATACTGATCCGTAAGCTCCTACATGCGGGGGGCGGCCTAGCCGCGGCGAGCATGCCCGGCGGGGATTCCATTTTCATGCCTGGTTGGGATGGCGTCGTCGAACTTACTGGGGCTACTCCGTGGGCGCCTTCAGGGCGAACGGCTTGGGAGGTGAGCTGCGAGTCAAATCCTGGCTCCAAGGCAACACGGGATTACGATAAGCGCACTAGCGACACACCCGAAGCCGAGCGGCTGAAGACGACACTGGTTCTTGTGACTGCACGGCGCTGGCCGGGGAAAAAAGACTGGTTGAAGACCAAACAAGGGGAAGGCGCTTGGCTTAGGGTAAGGGCCTACGACGCCGACGATCTTGAACAATGGCTCGAACATTACACTGCAGTAGCCATCTGGTTTACGGACCTGATGGGTCTAACAGGACATGGGGTCGCCAGCCTCAGCGCCTTCTGGACTGATTGGGCAGCGCAATCGAAGCCGATAGTCACGCCGGTGGCACTCTTTGCAGGACGTGAGCAGCAGTGCACCCACCTCGTTGAACTTATCCGCAAGCGTCTCGCGGACAATATCGCCAAATCAATCGGAGTGAGGGCTGATAGCACCGGAGAGGCTGCAGCCTTTATTGCTGCCACCTTGTTGCTCCAGCCGGACTTAGATAGTGGTGCACTCGCAGTTACATCCACGGAGGGTTGGCGCTTCGTTGAGCAGAATCCGATGGTTCGTCTTGCAATCGCTGCGTCACCGGATATCGCTGAGAGGCTGCCACAAAGACCGAGCCTAACGGTACTTATTCCGTTCGCTGCAGGCGACATGGCCGGTCAGTATCGCGGCGCGGCGGCGCGGGGAGGTGCAGATGAGATAACACTCGATCGACCGGACGCACAAACTTTTGAAAAGGCACTGACGGGTATCGGCATGGATGAGGCCGATGCCAAGCGCTTGGCAGTTAGTACAGGCCGATCGTGGTCGGTATTCTGCCGGCGGACCTCGTCCAATCCGGCGCTGCGCGAACCAGCTTGGTTACACGATGAGCATACCCAGGCTCTTTCAACTATCTGTCTGCTCGGCAGTTGGTCGTCCGGTAACGAAGCCGACCGAAAGATTGTTGCTCACCTGGCTGGACGGTCGTTCGAGGATATAGAACGCGATCTCAATTGGCTGGCACGTCTCGATGATGCTCCTGTCATCAAAATTGGTGAAACTTGGAAGGCCAAGTCACCTCTGGAGCTTCTCGACCTGTTTGGCTCCCGTATCACGCGGGATGAATTAGACCGCTTCTTTTCGATTGCCCGTGAGCTGCTGACCGGACCAGACCCGGTTCTCGAACTGCCGGAAGAAGAGCGCTACGCGGCCGCCATCCACGGCAAGGTTCGCCCGCAATCGGGACTACTGTTCCAGGCGGTTTGCGACACTCTCATCAAGCTTGCGGTGCGCGGGCCGAGCACGGGTCTGAATCAGGTCAACATCGAGGCGCGGGTGGAAGCCTTCGTGCGCAACCTATTGCACGATGCGGATGGCGTGCGGTGGCTCTCGCTTGCTTCGGAGCTTCCGGCGCTGGCAGAAGCTGCCCCCAGTGCATTCTTGAACGCGATAGATGACAGTTTGAAGTTACCGGACGCACCTGTCACTCGGCTTCTGAAAGAGACCAGCGGATCAGGCTTCACGGGCCGGTGCTGGCATGCTGGCCTGCTTTGGGCACTAGAATTGCTCGCTTGGGCGCCAGAGCGCCTGGCGCGAGTTAGCCTAATATTGGCCGCGCTCTCACATGTAGAGATTAAGGGTAACTGGGGCAATTCGCCTAAGAGGAGTCTTCTCGGCATCTTCCGGTCGTGGTTCCCGCAGACAAGCGCGACCGTGCAGCAGCGCATCCAGGTGATCGATACTTTGATCCAGCGTGAGCCAGATATCGCAGCCGAATTGCTGAACCAACTTGCTTCAATCAGCTACGACGTCGCTAATCCTGCCTATCGTCCAGTGTGGCGTGACGACGATGCCGGCGCCGGATACGGCGCATCAGGCATTGAAAGACAGGAGATGTTGGTGGCGTCGGCCGACCGGCAAATCTCGTTAGCTAAAGGGCATCCTGACAGGGTTGTGAAGCTCATCGCAAAGGCAGATTCCCTCGATCATGCTCGTTTTATCAGAGTCGTTACACTCGCGGAGGATTTTGCTGATCCTTCCTACCGGGATGAGGACCGCGAGATGCTCAGGAATGCACTCCGCGAGCGCATTCACTGGCACAAGAATTATGGTGATAGCGATAAGGATGGGTTCCAAGGCTTAGGCGAGCTGGAAAGGCTCTACCAGTTGTTAGAGCCTAAGGACGTTATACTTTGTCACCGCTGGCTGTTCGATAGCGATTGGCCTCACCTGCCGGTGCGGTATCGTCAAGACGATTTCAAAGAGCGTGAGAAGCAAATCATCCGCTCGTATGACCAGGCCATCAACGCTATCTTTGCCGCCGAAGGATTAGCTGGTGTCCGGCGGCTCGCGGGCCTCACCAAGGGAACTGGGCAAGTTGGTGCCGCTCTCAGTCGTATGAACCTTGAAGAAGGCGAGGTAATTTCCTGGCTTATCACTGAAGCCAGCGATCTTACTGTTGTCGATCCTATTAGTGGGGTGCTGCTTGGTATACTACGAGGCCAGGACGAAGCGCGTTCGCGAACAATGCTTGAGCAGGTTTTTGAGAAGGCGCAAGCGGCTGGTTGGTCCCACGATCAGCTTGCTAGGCTCTTGACTCTAGCGCGTGACGAGAAATTCACTTGGGATTTAGCATCTCGATCCGAAGCCGTCGAGAAAAGTTACTGGAACCAGTGCCGGCCTGGCTTGTGGATACGTACCAACAGCACAGATTTCGAATATTGCCTACGCCGGCTGATGTCAGCGGGCCGGCCGAGAAGTGCGCTGCAGCTTTGCCATCTCGACATGAAGAAAGTGGACCCGCACCTCATTTTCGAAATGCTAGAGGGACTTTTAAAAGGCAATGAAACCGATGGACCGCTAGATATGTGGGGAATCCGAGAGGCGGTAAAAGCGTTGGAGCAGTCTAAGACGATCGACCAGCTTCCGATGGCGCGCTTGGAATTTGGACTGATGCCGCTATTTGGCCTAGACGCAAATGAATGTGCTACCACGCTCTATACGGCAATCACCTCTCAGCCCAACCTATTCGTGGAGCTGGTCACCATTCTCTACAAGCCAGAGACTGGCGAGAGCGCTCCAGCAAATGAGTCACATAAAACAGCGGCCAATAATGCGTGGCAGGTGTTGCATCAATGTCGCCGCATCCCTGGAATACAACCGGACGGTAGCATTGATTCAAAAGCTTTCATCGAGTTCATTGAGAAATCACGCGAGCTTTGCCGCGAGGCCAGCCGCATGAAGGTTTGCGATGTCACTCTTGGTGAGATTCTTGCTCATGCACCAGCCGACGCTGATGGAAAGTGGCCGTGCGGGCCGGTTCGGGATCTGCTCGACCGTACTGAACTTGACAATATGAGGCGGGGGTTCCGCACTGGCGTATTCAATAAACGCGGCGTCTTCTCCAAGGCCTATGGCGAGGGCGGCCCACAAGAACGTGCGCTAGCGCAAACCTTTCGAAGCCACGCGCAGGCAATGCATAACTCACACGTTCATCTTGCCGCTACGCTTGAGGACATCGCCAAAGGATACGAGGCTGATGCCGTCCGTGCGGACGTGGATGCTAAGTTGCGGGTTGAGGGGCACTAGGCTCAGGACTCATTGATCACAGCCAGAAGATGACGATGGCGGCGATGCAGATTGCGGACATGAACGTATGGGCGCATCGGTCGTATCGGGTATGAACGCGTCGCCAGTCCTTGAGCCTGCCGAACATATTCTCGA
>DASRLI010000138.1:0-2646 GCA_035648535.1 Occallatibacter sp.
GTAAGAGCGGTCACCATTCAAGACGGATTCTGGTCGCAGCGGCGAAAGACAAATCTGAACTCCAGCATCCCGGGGATGCACGATCAGCTGCTGACCCATGGGCGGATGGACAACTTCCTGAGGCTGACGGGCAAATCCGCCGCGCCGCAAAAGGGCCCCGTCTACTCGGACTCGGATATCTACAAGTGGGCCGAGGCCGTCGGCTTCGCGCTGCAGACCGCCGACCAGCCACAACTGCGCGAGACCACCTCCGCAATGATTCGCGACGTGGTTGCGACACAGGAGCCGAGCGGATATCTCAACACCTACTACCAGGACGACCGCAAGCCGCTGCGCATGCGGTACGACACGCAGACCACCGGTCACGAGTTATATTGCATCGGCCACATGCTGCAGGGGGCCATCGCTTTATATCGTGCCAATGGAGACCGCACCCTGCTCGACGCGGCAATCCGCTTCGTTGACGGGTTCCTGCTTCCCAACTACGGACCGGGGCCAAATCAGAAAGGAATCGTTGCCGGCCATCCGGAGATCGAGATGGCTCTCGTCGAACTCTATCGCACCACCGGCAACAAGAAGTACCTTGAGCTCGCGGGCTACATTCTCCACGGCGACGCGCGCATTCCTCTACGCCCGCAACAGATCGTCTACATGTACTGCGGCATTCCCTTCACCTCGCGCACCAAGCTTGAAGGACACGCGGTTCGCTCAATGTATGCCTGCTGCGGCGCCACGGATTACTACCTTGAGACCGGCGACAAGGAATACTGGAAGACTCTGAGCGCGCTGTGGGACGACCTGACGCAACATCAGCTCTACGTAACGGGAGGCGTGGGAGCGCGCGAGACCGGCGAAGCCTTTGGCGACCCCTACGAATTGCCGAATGCGCGCGCCTACGGCGAGAGCTGCGCCGCCATCGGCATGATGATGTGGAACTGGCGCATGCTTGCGGCCTCCGGCGAGGCGCGATTTACCGACGTAATCGAGCGCGCGCTTTACAACGGCATCAACTCCGGTATGTCGCTCGACGGCAACACCTACTGCTATCGCAATCCGCTGGCATTCGATCCTGCGGGGGATTCAAGCGATCGCCACGACCCGGAGGGCCGCATCCGCAATCCGTGGTACGACACAACATGCTGCCCTCCAAACCTGGAGCGCACCTTCGCATCGCTGCCCGGGTACTTCTACTCGACCAGCGCCGAGGGCGTATACGTCCATCTCTACGACAACTCCGAGATGAACTGGCACCTTCACGATGGAAACGGATTGAAGATTCTGCAGAAGACGAACTATCCGTGGAAAGGCCAGGTCAAACTCACTGTCAGCCCGGCAACGCCGGCGGAGTTTGCACTTTACCTGCGCATCCCCGGCTGGTCGGCGAAAAACAGCGTCAAGGTGAATGGAGCGCCAATCAGCGGCGCGCGGACTGGCGAGTACCTGACGGTCCGGCGCAAATGGTCGGCGAATGACATTGTCGAGATGGACTTCGACATGACGACGCACCTGCTCAAGGCCAACCCCGCTGTCAGCGAAGACCGCGGCAGGGTTGCGTTTCAGCGCGGACCTATCGTCTTCTGCATGGAGCAGCCAGACCAACTCGATCGCGCCGGCGCCGGAAACCTGTCGGGGTATGTCGCTCATCTCGGCGAGGACACGAAGGCAAACTTCGACGCCAACCTTCTCAACGGCGTAATGACCCTCGAGCACCCCGGAACGATCCGCCGCACAGCCGCCCATCCGGGACTCTACTTCCCTGCTTCAGAGGCCGTTGAGGCGAAGGAGATTCCAACCACGTTGAAACTGATTCCGTATTACGCATGGGCAAACCGCGGCCCCGCCGCAATGCAGGTCTGGATTCCGTACCTCCAGGTATAGCTTGGTGTCGAGCTCCACATAAAAGGCGAGTGCCCCAGCTTCGACGAGAAGAACTCGACGAAGCTGGGGCACTCTGATTTTCCTCAGCTAGAAGCTAGGAGCTGCTTTTCACGCCGCGTGTTCGGCTACCGAGCTAACCCGGAACCGCTTCATCTGGATCGAAAGCGTCTTCTCGATCTTGCGCAGGTCGCCACGCTCGGCGGGACCGGCAAATGTCGAAGCCACGCCATGAGCAGATGCGCGCCCGGTGCGGCCAACGCGATGAACGAAGTCTTCAGCTACCTTGGGCAGGTCGAAGTTGATCACGTGCGCCACGTTGGCCACGTCGATGCCGCGAGCGGCAACATCAGTGGCAACAAGTACGCGGTGATGACCCTCGGAGAAGCTGCGCAGGGCGGCGTTGCGTTGCGCCTGCGAACGGTCGCCGTGAATCTGCGTTGCCGACCAGCCTGAGCGAGCCAGGCGGCGAGCTACGCGGTCGGCGCCGTGCTTGGTGCGCACGAAGACCAGGAAGCTTCCCTTCTCGGAACCGAGCAGGTGCTCGAGCAACTCCTGCTTTTTGTCGGGTGCAACTTCAAAGGTGCGCAGCTCCACATTCTCTGCGGGCTTGAGCACCGAGCCAATTTCGACGCGGGCCGGGTTGTTGAGATACTTGCGCGCTACTTCCTTAACCGGGCCTTCGAGCGTGGCCGAGTAGCAGAGAGTCTGGCGAGTGGCTGGCAGCGTGGTCGCGATGCGGGCGATGGCGGGCTGGAAGCCCATGTCGAG
>DASRLI010000139.1:0-6778 GCA_035648535.1 Occallatibacter sp.
GGATTGATGGCCGCAAGCTCGCGCGCGCCGGCCAGCAGTTCCCTGGGCGGCTGTCCAAGCTCCTCCACCCGCAGAAACACCTCGCCCCGATGAGCATCCATGGCGCAGGAAGGCACGCCGGACTTGCGCGAGAGAACGAGCAGCCGCGAAATTGCCACCACTGGAATCTGCGCGGGCTCGGCCAGCCCCTTCACCGCGCTCAGACCGACCCGCACCCCGGTAAAGCTGCCCGGCCCGTTCACGGCCACAATCCCGCCCAGGTCTTTCAACGTGACGTGATTGCGCTCGAGCAGTTCGGCCACGGCCGCCACCAGCGTGGCCGCATAGCTCCGCCCCTCCAACTCCGTCTGCCCCAGAATCTCGAGGTCTCGCCCGGCCAGGCGACCCAAGGCGACCGAGCCAGCAGGCCCACAGGTATCGATTGCCAGCAGAAGCTCGCCCGGCTGCATAGCCGTTCCCGGCGATAAAAAACCAGTTCCCATAACTACCTCAGCATGACACAGCAACGACGGCAGGTTCCAGCCTCGCCATTTCAAAGCCATGCCTGTTTCCAGTAATCTCTTAACAGCGTTTTATCTACTGGACGCCGCCCCAATGCCGGCCATTCCCCAACCGCACAGGTATGAACCTGGCGAAGACAGACTCGCAGTAACAGACTTGCATTCACAGTGAGGATCAGCCTTGGCGTCCGCGGCCAACACACTTTCATTCCACGAGACGTGGCGGCCGCGCGCCAATCCGTGGGTCATCGCCATCACTGTCACGCTGGCCACCTTCATGGAGGCGCTCGACACCTCCATCGCCAACGTCGCCATGCCGCACATTGGCGGTTCCCTCTCCGCCAGCCGCGACGAGGCAACGTGGGTGCTGACGAGCTACCTGGTGGCCAACGCCATGGTGCTGCCCATCAGCGGCTGGATCGCAAACCGCATGGGCCGCAAGCGTTTTTACATGAGCTGCGTTTTCCTGTTCACGGTTGCCTCCCTGCTCTGCGGCCTGGCGCCCACACTGGGCATGCTGGTTTTCTTTCGCGTGGTTCAGGGCGCGGCAGGCGGCGGCCTGCAGCCCAGCGAGCAGTCCATTCTCGCCGACACATTCCCGCCGGAAAAGCGCAGCATGGCCTTTGCGGTCTATGGCGTCGCAGTGGTCATGGCGCCGGTGCTCGGCCCCACCGTGGGCGGCTGGATAGTGGACAACTACAGTTGGCGCTGGATCTTCCTCCTGAACATTCCGGTGGGTATCCTGTCGCTCTACCTCACCAATCGCGTAGTCGAAGACCCGCCCTATCTCGCAGCCATCCGCAAGCGCCGCATCGGCATCGACTACTGGGGCCTCGGCCTACTCATCGTCTCCATCGGCGCGCTCCAGATCATGCTCGACAAGGGGCAGGAAGACGACTGGTTCGGTTCCCGCTTTATCGTCACCTGCTTCGTTGTTGCGATCATCGGGCTTGCCGTCTTCCTGGTGCGGGAGCTCTCCGTGGAGCATCCGGTTCTCGACCTGCGCCTGTTTGCGCAGCGCAACGTAGGCATGACCCAGTTCGTGATGTTCATGGTGGGCGTCTCGCTCTACTCCAGCACCGTGCTCATTCCGCAGTTTCTCCAGGAGATCATGGGCTACTCCGCGCGCCAGGCCGGCATGGCCGTCTCCAGCGGCGGACTGGTGCTCATGGCATTGTTTCCGGTGGCCGGCGCACTTGCGCCCAAATTCGATCCGCGTAAGCTGGTAGCGGTCGGTTTCGCGATCACCACCTACGGCCTCTGGCGCATGACCGAGATCGATCTTAATGTTAGCTTCGGCCTGGCAGTGAGCTGGCGAGCGGTCATCGCGCTGGGGCTGCCCTTCCTCTTCATTCCGATCAACACGCTCTGCTACTCGGGTATACCGCAGGAGAAATACAACGAGGTCAGCGGCCTCACTGCGCTGATGCGCAACCTGGGCGGAAGCGTCGGAATCAGTTTTGTCACCACATTGCTTTCGCGGCTCAGCCAGAAGCATCTGGCGATGCTGGCAGCGCACACCGTCACCGGCAATCCGCCGTTCGATGCCATGCGCTCTGGCCTCGCCGGAGCATGGAAGCTGCGTGGAAACGCCGCACCCGACGCCATGCAGCACGCCGGCGCGCAGATCTACGGAATAGCCCAGGTGCAGGCTCGCCTGCTGGCGTATGTGGATGTGATTTGGGTGATGGTTGCGGTAACCGCGATGCTGATTCCGCTGCCCTTCCTCATGCGCCGCCCGAAGAAGCTGGGTCCTCCGCCGGCGGCGCACTGAGAACACTCCTGGTGCCCCATCCTAACCACGTTTTTGTGGTTAGGGTGGGATGCGAAGAAGCTCGCACTCGCAGGGCAACACGCTATCTATGAAGTGCTCTAAACCGCCGCCAGTGCCTGCTCCAGATCAGCAATCAAATCTTCCTTGTCCTCAATGCCTATTGAGAGCCGAATGCGTCCCTCGTTGATTCCCATCGCATCGCGAATCTCCTGGCTCACCGAGCCATGCGTCGTCGTCGCCGAGTGCGAGGCAAGCGACTCCACTCCGCCCAGCGACTCCGCATTGAGGAAGATCTTGATGGCCGCAAGAAAGCGCGCCGCTTCTTCGCGCGATTTGAGCTCAAAGCTCATCATCGAGCCAAAACCTTTTTGCTGTTTCACCGCGAGATCGTACTGCGGATGGCTCTTCAGTCCCGGATACGCAAGCTTGCTCACCTTGGGATGCGTGGAAAGGTAGTTCGCCACCGCGCGCCCGTTTTCTTCGTGCTGCTGGATGCGCAAGGGCAGTGTCTTGATACCGCGGAGTACAAGGAAGCACTCGAACGGCGACATCACGCCGCCGGCGGCCTTCTGCACCAGAAGAAATTTTTCCTTGTGCTCGGGCTTCGATCCGATCAGCGCTCCACCCAGCCCGTCGGAGTGGCCGTTGAGATACTTTGTCGTCGAGTGCATCACGATGTCCGCGCCCAGCGCCAGCGGGCTCTGCAGGGCCGGCGACAGAAACGTGTTGTCCACGCTTACCTCAGCCCCGCCCGCATGGGCAATCGCGGCCACGCCGGCAATGTCGGTAAGCACCATGAGCGGATTGCTCGGCGACTCAATGTGCACCAGCTTGGTATTCGGCCGCATTGCAGCTTTCACGGCCTTCAGGTCGCTTGTGTCGACATACTCAAACTGGATGCCGTATCCGCTCACGATCTGGTCGAAGAGCCGCACCGTACCCGCATACACATCGCGAGAACAGATCACGTGGTCGCCAGACTTCAACCTCGCCACAAGCGCCGCGATCGCCGCCATTCCGGTGGTGAATGCGTGCCCGCTGGTGCCGCCTTCGAGGGCCGCCAGAGCGGTCTCCAGCCGGTCCCGCGTTGGGTTCCCGGCGCGCGAGTAATCCCAGCCGCGGTCGGTTCCGATTCCGGTGAGCTCGAAGGTTGAAGAAAGATAAAGGGGCACATTCACCGCGCCCGTCTGCGGATCCGGGTGCTGCCCGGCATGTACGGCAAGGGTCGAGTATTTGTATGGGGACATGTTGGCTTTTAGCTGCTAGCTCCTAGCTTCTAGCTTATCGTGCCGGGGGTGTCAGCGCAGCAAAACCAACACCGACCCTGCCCTGGAATTTGCGGAGGCCCGAAAACCGGGTTGGAGGACAAGTTGCCGGTCATTCGCCGGGAATAGCGCCAAAGCTTTCGCAAGTGCCTTGCCCCAAACCTGATTTTCGTTGACCGATAACTTGATTGGGCGCACTGTAACCGCCCCCGTGCGAAATTCGGAAAACCTCCTAAAGAATTCCAATTGATTCTTCCTCGAGCCGATCTAAACTCGATAGTCAGGGGTGAACATGACGCGCGTTCTGTGGGGGCGCTCACCGATTCTCTCAATTTGTACCGGACTTGCTCTTGGCCTCGCAGGCTGCGGAGGCTCAAGCACACCGCCTCAAATTTCTTCTTCGTTGGGCAGTGCAGTGGATGGGGTTGTGAACGCGGCGTTGCAGCAGCAGAGCATCCCCGGGATTGCGGTCGCGCTGGCGAAAAACGGGACGATACTTTATGCCCAAGCGTACGGCTTTTCAAATCTGGCCACGCATCAGCCGGCACAAACGAACACGATCTTCGAAATCGGCTCCATCACCAAGCAGTTCACAGCAGCTTTGATTATGAAACTGCAGGAGCAGGGCAAATTGCACGTGGATGACTCAATAAACCTTTATCTGCCGGAGTATGGCTTTCCGCCTTCAATTACACTTCGCATGTTGCTGACCCACACATCTGGGTTGTGGAATTACACCAGTCTCCCTCAGTACCAGAGCTGGGCAGTGAACGGAGTGTCGGAAGCAACGGTGCTGACAGCGGTGAGCCAGGCCCCTCTCGAATTCAAGCCAGGAACATCGTACTCGTATTCCAACAGCAATTTCTTCGCTCTGGGGGCAATCATCGAGAAGGTGACTGGTAAGTCTTACGAGGCAAACCTTCAGCAGTACATCTTTCAGCCGTTGGGATTGGTGAATACCGACTACTCTCTTCCCCCAGCAACTCAGTCCGGAGTCGGCTACATCAACAGCGGAGTACCCGCAATCGTTGTGGACCGTTCAGCGCCATTCGCAGCCGGGGCCTTGAGTTCGAACGTGTCCGATCTGGTCGCCTGGGACTACGCACTGATCAACGGAAAAGTGGTATCAGCAGATTCATTCAAAGCCATGACAACCTCAAATGGCTTTACGATTCCAGGTGGGGGATCCTACGGATTCGGGTTGGGCCTCGACACATTCAACAATAGGAACATTATTGTGCACGGCGGCGCAATTAATGGATTTACGGCAGACAATGTTGTGTTCCTCGACAACGGTTTTACCGTGGTGGTGCTGACCAATGACGATTACGGAAACCCAGGGGCCCTGGTCAACAACATTTTGAATGCTGTGTGCAATTCGACCCAACTCTCCGGAAATTGCTGAGTTATGAGCCGGCTTTTGTCGATAAGGGCAGAGCTTGGATCGCTCAAGATATATCTCCGTTCTAACGTGCTAGAGTTTTTGTGCAGATAGAAAGGTTGGCGGTCGAAATGGTCAGAGTCTCCCGGGTGCTTGCATGTTTGCTGGCTGTACATTCGTCGATGCTGCTCGCAGCGGACTGTGGTGGCCTGAAAGATCTGAAGCTTGCGGATACGAGCATCACACGGGCTGAAACGGTGACGTCGGGTGAGTTGAAGATTGAGGGTGCTGAAGCGCCGATGCGTGATTTGCCTGCATTCTGCCGCGTGGCAGGTTTGCTGCGGCCTACGACCGACTCGGAGATTCGATTTGAAGTGTGGTTGCCCGAGCAGGGTTGGAACGGGCGGTATCTCGGCGTCGGCAACGGAGGCTTCGCGGGCGCGATTGGGTATCAGCAATTTACGGGCTATTTGAAACGCGGATTCGCCGTGGCCGGATCGGACGCAGGACACCAGGCAGAATCAACGGATGCAAGTTGGGCGTACGGCCACCCTGAAAAGGTGAAGGACTTCGGCTGGCGTGCTGTACACCTGACCGCGGTGCGCGCCCGGCAGATCATCACTGCTTACTACGGGAAGCCGGAGCAAAAGGCGTATTTCGATGCCTGTTCTGACGGCGGGCGTGAAGCGCTGATGGAGGCGCAGCGTTTTCCAGAGGACTACGACGGCATCCTCGCGGGGGCACCGGCGAATGCGTGGTCCACCATGCTGGCCGCGGGAGCAGCCGGAATGCAGAATCTCATCGGAGATCCGAGGAGCTATATCTCCGACAAAAAGCTGCCCGCAATTCAGAAAGCAGCGCTCGATGCGTGCGATGCTTTGGATGGCGTGAAAGACGGAATCATCAGCAATCCGGCGCAATGCCACTTCGATCCCGCGGTGAGGCTGTGCAAGACAGGAGATGGATTGGATTGCCTCACGCAGCCGCAAATTGACGCCCTGAGAAAGCTGTATGAAGGAGCCAGGGACAGCAAGGGTAAGCTCGTTTTTCCCGGATTTACGATGGGCGACGAGACCGCCTGGAAACCTTGGGTTGTAGGTGAGGATCCCGGCGGGTCGTTGTTTTCGCAATTCGTTCAAAATAACTTCCGCTACGTCGTGACCGGCGATCCGAAGTGGAACGTACTGACTGCGAATTTTGATGAAACGCTGCGGCAATCAAATGAGAAGAGTGCAGCGGATCTCGATTCGACGAATCCCGATCTCAGCCAATTCGCGGGCAGAGGAGGGAAACTGATTCTCTATCACGGGTGGAACGATCCGGCGAACTCACCGTGGAATACGATCGCGTACTACAAGGAAGTGCAGAAGGCCATGGGCGCAGAGAAGGCAGACTCGTTCACGCGTCTCTACATGATTCCGGGAATGGAGCACTGCGCCGGCGGCCCGGGGCCCAGCGCGTTTGGTCAGTATGGCATGGGCACTGCAAAAGGACCGTCGAATGGGCTGTTCGATTCGCTGCAGGATTGGGTTGAGAAAGGCTCGCCAGCCGATGACGTGGTGGCTACCAAGTTTGCGCAGGGCGCGGGCGGCGCAATGAAGGCCGTGATGACCAGGCCGCTTTGTGCCTATCCAGCGGTTGCGAAGTACAAGGGCTCAGGCGATTCAAACGACGCCGCGAATTTCACTTGCGAAAAGCCCTAACATCGAAGATAAATATCAGCTGAACTGACTCCGAAAAACCGCCTTGATATGTGCAAGCCGCTTGCTCAGCGCTTCGGCCTCATCTATCAGTCCGAGCTTATTCGCCAGCCCGATGGCGTCGTAGAAGCACTCCTTGGCATCGCTGTAGCAAACGG
>DASRLI010000140.1:0-17893 GCA_035648535.1 Occallatibacter sp.
CTCATGGTGCTGTTGCCCGCTGCAACCTCTGCGAGCGGCCAAAAGAAAAAGGGTCCGCAATTGGAAAAGCCGATCGCCGGCCCGCGCGCCACTGCCCTGCGCGTGACCATGCTCTACGTTGCGCCCGACACCGGCTCGCAAAAAGTTGACCGCGTGCAGATTGGCCGCGAAATGGTAGTGGCTGAGAAGAGCGGGCCGTGGATGCGCGTCTACGCTAACACTGACATCGAGGAGATTCAGGAGAGCAAGGACACTCCCATTATTGGAAGCAACACAACCCCGCCGCCCATTTCGGGATGGATGCAGATCAAAGGCGTGGTTATAGAAACCACGCCCAACGGCGATCAGATACTAATGGGTGAGGCGGCCAATCAGGAGTCGCTGGCGTCGGACCCGCGCGGCCCGGTGAACGCCGCACAGAGCGCGCGCCTGCTCTACAGGCGGTTGATGGAGATGTTTCCCAACTCGCCGCTCGCGCCTGAAGCTGCATGGCGCTCGGCGGACATCCAGTGGCAGATAGAAAAGGCAGACGCTTCGACATTGCGCTCCGCACACGAGAAAGACGCCTACATGCGGCAGCAAATGGACGAAGACGAGCTGAAGAAATTGATTAAGCAGTATCCCCACACCCGCTGGGCAGACCTGGCGGCCTTCTTGCTCATTGACAACAAGCTCTGCGGAGATTGGCAGGGAGCGGTGCAGTGTCCGCAAAAAGAATCGGAGATCTACGAGAAGTACGCCGAAGAACACCCCGACGGTCCCCGTACCGCGCAGGCACTTTACCAGGCTGTCTACAGGCAGGCGGTGCTGGTGGATATGTTTGCCGCCAACGGCGACAATAAAAAGAGCGAAAACGCAAAGAATCATGCACATGACTTGGCCACGAAACTAAAAGATCACTATGCGACGACCGATTACGCTTGGCGTGCCGGAGCTCTCGTGTACAAATTGGATGAAGGTATTCCTGTCTACGGTATCGACCGGGAGTGAGCGTGGGCTGGGGCCCGTTCACACTACTCGGGTAACCGGAACTGCAATCTGGAGGATTATTGAACCCCTATATTCAGTCCATAATATTGGGAATAGTAGAAGGTCTGACGGAATTTTTGCCGGTCAGTTCCACGGCGCATCTGCGCATCAGCGAAGCATTAATGAAGATTCCGCTCGATGACGCGTACTGGAAGATGTACACCATCGTCATCCAGTTGGGCGCAATTGTGGCATTGTGCATGTTGTTCCTGGCGCGCATTGTGGACTTCATGCGCACGTTTCCCAGGGGCGAAGATGGCCGCCATACCTGGAAAAATCATCCCATTACGCTTACTTTCATCGCCTTTGCGGTGACCTCGGTTCCCGCCTTGCTGTTGCACAAGTGGAGCGAAAAGAATTTGGGCAGCCTGACTGCTATGGCGCTGGCGCTGCTGATTGGTGGCATCGCCATGTGGGTCGTCGATGCCCGCATGAGCCGCTTCGAGGCCGGCACAACTCACGTGGAAGAGATGACCCTGTCGCAGGCAATCTGGATCGGGCTCTGCCAGACGCTGTCGGCTGTTTTTCCCGGAGTCTCGCGCTCCATGTCGACCATCGCTGCCGGACAGATGGCAGGACTCGACCGCCCCGCTGCGCTGGAGTTCAGCTTTCTGCTTTCCATTCCCACCATGATCGCCGCCACCGGCTGGGACTTCCTCAAGGAGGTCCGCGGCAGCAAATCTGCCGATGCTGCTGTGGCCACCGCGCACGTGGTCATGAATTCGGAACGCTGGATCGTGCTCGTGATCGGACTGGTGGTCTCGTTCATCGTCGCGCTCGGCGTAGTCGAGTGGTTTCTCTTCTGGGTCCGCAAACACGGGTTCACGGTGTTCGCCATCTACCGCATCCTGCTTGGCGGCGCGCTGCTGATCTGGGGAGCAAAGTTCATAGCCACCTAGCAAATCACTTGGAATTGCCGACACCGTAAATCCTGGGCCCTGATGCATCATTCTTTGTCCGGCTTCATGACAGGAGAGACACAATGGCTCGTTTGATGGTGATGTACAAAACGCCGGAGGACGCGGCAGCCTTCGACAAGTATTACTTCAACACGCACGTTCAAATTGCAAAGAGGATTCCCGGCCTGGGGAAATACGAGGTCAGCCGGGGACCAGTTGCAACACCAGCCGGACCGTCCGGCTATCACCTGGTGGCGACGTTGCATTTCGTCGATATGGCGGCCATCCAGGCTGCTATGGCGAGTCCCGAGGGGCAGGCAGCGGTAGCCGACCTGCAAAACTTCGCAACCAGCCCGCCCGACATCGTGATGTTTGAGAACCGCAATATCTGGTAAGCAGCGCGGACCGCACCCAATTCGGGCCAGAATCCAATCAAGACAGCGGGCGTCCACAGCGAACGCATTACCAGGATGACCTTTCTCGAAGCCGCAACCAGAGTTCCTGGTAATGCCGGTGGTTCCCCCCGCCTTGTTTTGCCCGGAATCCCCCTTGCAGCCGGGGATAATAAAAGTTGCTCTGGGATTTTTCTCGCCGCTCGATCGGCTTGCCGTCGAAAGGTGCGCGGTTGCCCAGGAGCGGAAATGCCCCAACATGAAGCCCATTCGCATTGTTTTGTCGCCAACGCGAAGCCGCCACGTAAACCTGTTTCTGGGGCTTGTGCTGTTGCTGGTTTCGCTCCTTCTGTTTCTGGCGCTCGCCACATGGCACGCTTCCGACCCCTCGCTGAACACCGCCACCGACCAGGCCGGGCCAGGCGCGGTGCACAACTGGGTCGGTCTCTTCGGTTCCTATCTCAGCGATCTCATGTTGCAATCCCTGGGGCTGACGGCCTTCCTCCTGCCGCTGTGGCTTGGCGGGATCGGCTGGACCTGGATGCGCTCGCGCCCCAGCGGATCGGTTCTGCTGCGCTGGATGGGCACGCTCCTCGCACTCACCTTTATGCCCGCCGTTTTCGGGCTCATGCCGTGGCATTGGCGCTGGATGCACCTGCTGCCTGTGGAAGGCGTGGCCGGGCGGCTTGTGGCCGGCCTGCTCGTCGTCTATCTCAACATTCAGGGGGCATGGCTGGTAGCCGGCGTATTGGCTGCTGCTGGACTTTACTTTGCTTCCGCCATCAGCTTATGGGTTGTCAGGGAAGCCGCCGAGAATTACTGGCTGCACATTCGCAGTTGGCTTGACCGTTGGAAGAACTGGCGCGAAGAGCGCGCTGAACTCAAGGAAGAACGCAGGCTCGCCGAGCGCGGGGACCATCCCGACGAAGACCGCGGCCCGGCGCACACTCTGCAATTTGCCCCGGCAATCCCGGCAACCAGTCAGGATACGGAGCCGGAAGAAGAAGTCCCGCACCGGAGTTTTCTGGCCAGGCTATTCCGTCGCGGAAAGCGTGCGCCTGAGAGCGATCCCCTGGACGAGATTCCCGCATTCCGCCGCGCGCCGCTGGAGCAGTCGAGTCCAGTCGAAACAAACCCAGCCCGTGCGAGCCGGCAGCAGGCCGATGAAGAGATTCCCATCGCGCCTCAAGTGCGAAGGAGCAGCATCTGGGAAACCACCGAAGCCGCAGCCGCGCAGCCGGCAGGCACTGCCAAGGTCTCGCAAGCAGTTCCGCAAAATATTGTTCCCATGCAGCCTGCGCCGTCGCGCTTTATCGACACACGCGCAGTGGAACCACGGCCTGCGGCTTGTGAACCTGCACCCGCCCCTGCTCCTGCCCCCGTGCCCGCAGGCGAAATCGCGATTCACGGCCGCGCAGACGCTGACGTGCGCACAGTCACCGTTGCGCCCAAAAATGTGAGCGGCTTCAAGCTGCCGTCCAGCACGCTGCTCAATGCAGGCGAGGGCCCGCAGACGGTTCGCGAAGACGAACTGCGCGAAGAAGCCAAAGTCCTCGTCGAAAAATGCGCCGAGTTCGACGTGCGCGGCCAGGTAGTGCAAATCAACCCCGGCCCCATGGTCACGACCTACGAGTTCAAGCCCGAGGCGGGCGTCAAGTACTCGCGCGTCACCGGCCTCGCCGACGATCTGTGCCTCGCCATGCGCGCTGAAAGCATCCTGATTGAGCGCATGGCCGGCAAGAGCACCGTCGGCATCCAGGTACCGAATCACGAGCGCGAAACCATTCACTTGCGCGACGTGCTCGAAAGCGAAACATTTGCCAAGGCCAAGTCGCGCCTCACGCTGGCCATGGGCAAAGACATCAACGGCCGCATCGTCACAGCCGATCTCAACGTGATGCCTCATGTACTCATCGCCGGCTCCACAGGCTCCGGCAAGTCAGTGGCTATCAACGCCATGATCATGAGCCTGCTGTTCCGCACCACGCCCGCGCAGGTGCGCCTTATCCTGGTCGATCCCAAGCGCGTGGAACTGGGCATGTACGAAGGCATTCCGCATCTCTTCACGCCCATCATCACCGAGCCCAAGCTGGCCGCCAACGCGCTCCGCAACGCCGTTCGCGAAATGGAGCGCCGCCTCAAGCTGCTGGCCTCGCGCAGCGTGCGCAACATCGACCAGTACAACAAGCTCTTTGAAGGCGTCATGCCTTCGCTCTTCGACGAAGGCGACCAGGAAGAACCGCTTCCTTACATCGTCATCATCATCGACGAGCTGGCCGACTTAATGATGCTCGACCGCTCCAACGTGGAAGAGTCCATCACGCGTCTCGCCCAGATGGCGCGCGCCGTCGGCATTCACCTCATTCTCGCCACGCAGCGCCCCAGCGTCGACGTCATCACCGGCCTTATCAAGGCCAACGTGCCCACGCGCATCAGCTTCCGTCTTGCCACCAAGGTCGACTCGCGCACCATCCTCGACACCAACGGCGCAGAGGCTCTGCTCGGACGCGGCGACATGCTCTTCCTGCCGCCGGGAACCAGCCGCCTCATGCGCCTGCACGCGCCCTACGTGAGCGAAAAAGAAACCGCCGCCGTGGTCGCCTTCTGGAAAGACCAGGGCCAGGCCGAGTACGTCGAAGGCTTCCTCGAATCGCCCAAGGACGAGCGCGTCAGCGTCGACGGCTCCAATGCCGACCCCGACGAGAACGACACCATGTTCGACGATGCTGTGCGGCTGGTCTTTGAATTCGGCAAGGCCTCAACGTCGCTCTTGCAGCGGCGATTGCGCATCGGCTACGGCCGGGCTGCACATCTGATTGATTTGATGGAACGCGACGGCCTCGTTGGTCCCGCCGACGGCTCGCGCCCCCGCGAACTGCTCAAGGCTCCCGGCTGGCTCCACGAAGTAATGGCCAGTAACGAATAGTTCAAGCGCCTGACCCTCTCCGCGCATCTATTCATCAGGAGCAATTCGCAATGAGGAAACTCCTGTGCTTCTGCCTGCTGGTCTGCGTCCCCCTGGCGGCGCAAGAGGTTCCCGTAGCCACTGAACTGTCCGGCAACCCCTTCTTCATGAAGAAGACCTGGCTCATCGGCGGCGTGGGCTCCTGGGACTACCTCGCCATGGACCCGGAGGCGCACAAGCTTTATATCGCCCACGGTCCCGTAGTCCAGGTGGTCGATGTGGAGACCGGCAACGTTGCCGGCGAAATCTCCGGCCTGCGCGAGGCCCACGACATCGCACTCGACGACACCGGCGCGTTCGGCTACATCAGCGACGGCCGTGCCAACAACGTGAAGGTCTTCGACCGCCGATCGCTGCAAGTCGTCGCCAGCATTCCCACAGTGCCCAATCCACGTGCCCTGGTCTTCGATCCACAAACCAAACTGCTGTTCGCCGTCTGCACCGTTCCGCCTGCGGCAAGCCCTAACCCAACGGAAGACTGTCACGACGCGCAACCTGCTGCACGGCGCGGGCCTCCAGTCCGGCGCAATGTCGTTTCCAGCATCGCCGTCATCGATACTGAAACGCGGACCGCGCTCGGTGAAATCCTGTTTCCCGGCAAGCTCGGGTTTGCGCGGAGCGACGGCAATGGCAAGGTCTACGTCAACGTTACGGATCGAAACCTGGTCTTCCGTCTCGACGCCCAGGCCATTGCAACCTTCCTGCGGAAGCAACTTGCCGCCAACGCATCCGCACCGCCGATCCCTCCTGCAACGGACCTCTCCGCAGTCCTCGCTGCAGACCCCTCCGTGAATCCCTCCCCGCATAATGAAGTGTTCACTCCCGCCGTCACTCTTGATTGGAGCCGCACCAGCCCGCCCGATGAAGATGTGTTTACTTTTTCGCTTCCTGCGGGATGCCGGCAGCCTGTGAGCCTTGCCGTCGATGGCGCTCACATGCGGATGTTCGCGGCCTGCGAAAATTGGAAAATCGCAGTCATCAACACCGGCACCGGCGAGCCGGTTGCATCGCTCACCACCGGTCCCGGCACCGACGCCATCGCCTATGACCAGAGCCGCGGACTCATCTTCTCCGCGAACGGAGGCGGTTATGGAAGCCTCACCGTCATCCGCCAGGACGCAACCACTGACACCTACGCGGTGATACAGGACCTGCCTACGCAAGAGCGGGCACGGACGCTGGCAGTCGATTCCTCCACGGGCGCAGTCTACCTTGTTACGGATTTCATTGGAGTCGACCTCGCGCACCAGGGCGGCATCGGCGCGCTCAAGTCTCTTCCGATCAACGGCAGCTTCCAGGTGCTGGTGATCGGTCACTGACGCCATCGCCGGGTGCCCCAGGTCTCGCGTTTGAGACCTGGGATAAATCTTCAACCCATTCAATCCCTTTGATATGATTGTCCGGCGCGAGCACCCGAAGTCGAGGCTGCCTCGAACCACGATTCATGTATGCCGTAAACTTCAGAACCATAGTTATAGCCGCGCTGCTCGTCCAGCCCCGTACCAGGGAGCGGAAATGAAATCGGTCATATACAGATACGTAATTATGGGATCGCTGATCGCTGCCGCACTTTCCCCAAACGCGAAGACCCAGCCACAGAAGTCCCCGCAGGAGCTATCCCAGGCTCAAATCCGCCAGCGCGAAGCCGCGGTCTTCGATGCGCTCGACCTCACCCGTCCCGAACTCGCAGCCGTAGCCGCAACGTGGAGGCAGCACGACGCGCCCGCCGCCGAGAGAGCCCTGGCCGCTTAACTCCGCGCGAGGGAGTCGGTGCACTGGGGGCCGGACACCGAGACGGGCAACCGATGGCTACGCGTCGAACACGACAAGACCCTTGCCGAATGGGCCGTCGCCGGCAAGCTGCAAGGCGGCCAGACTCCCTACTTCTACACCTTTCCCAACGGCGACATCGACTGGCACTACAACGCCACACAACACATGCCCGGCGTGGCGCCGGACAACGAGTGGCAGTGGCAATTGAACCGCATGCCCTCCTGGGGGCCGCTCGGGCGCATGTATCGGGAGACGCGCGACGAGCGCTATGCACAGACCTTCGACCGTGAGATGCTCTCATGGATCGCGCAATGCCCGGTGGCCGATCACGTTGACAATGTCCCTGGGTCGGTGTGGCGCACCATCGAAGCGGGCATTCGCATGGGCGGTTCGTGGCCAGCCGCATTCTTTGCTTTTCGCCGCTCGCCGTCTCTCAGTGATGCTGACCTTATCTTGTTCGTGAGCGCCTTTCTCGATCACGAAAATTATCTCCGCCACTACAACACCCGCCTGAACTTTCTCACCATGGAGATGAGCGGCCTCTACGCAGTCGGCGCGCTGTTTCCCGAGTTTAAAAACGCGGCGGAGTGGCGCAGCTTTGCAGCCGGCAAACTCACTGAAGAGGCACGCACGCAGTTCCTTCCCGACGGCGCGCAGGACGAGCTTTCAACGGAGTATCAGAATGTTGCCCTCGGCAATATTCTTAAAATTCTCGAGATCGCGCGCTGGACCGGGCGCCTTGCCGAGCTTCCTGCGGGCTACGCTGCGCCGCTCGAAAAAGGATACGAGTTTCAGGTAGCCATCATGGCTCCAGACCGATTCAGTCCCAAGTACAACAACGGGCTGCCGCAGTATCTGCCCTCCGTATTCAAGCTGGCCGTGGAGAACTTTCCCGATCGCAGCGTTTTTAAATGGGTGGCGAGCAACGGAGTTCAAGGCAAACCGCCGGCGTTCACTTCAGCTTTCCTCAACCGCGCCGGAGAAGCCGCCATGCGCTCCGGCTGGAGCCGCGATGACAATTACCTCGGCTTTCGCCTCGGCCCCATCGGCATGGGCCATCAGCACCAGGACAAGCTCGGCGTCGTCATCTGGGCCTGGGGACGGTCGCTCGTCTTCAACACCGGCGGCGGCAGCTACGAGCAGAGCAAGTGGAGAACCTGGGCCACCTCCAGCTTCGGCTCCAACTGCATGATCGTGGACGACCTGGGCCAGAACCGCCCCACCACTTCGAAGGACCCATGGCACGACCCGGACCTGATCAGTCAGGGCCCCATCGATGGCCACTGGCAAACCAACAGCGTCTTCGATTTTGCTTCCGGAGACTACTCAGAGGGCTACGGCCCGCTTCGTCTCAAGCCCGCCTCGCAGCGGCGCGACGTGCTCTTTCTCAAGCCGGACCTTTTTGTAGTCGCCGATCGAATGCGCCCCAACGACGCCAAGCGGCACAAGTATCAGGCCCGCTGGCAACTGCTCACAACAAACACGCACATCGTTCCGGAGACGAATGTTCTGTCGACGACGGATGCGGGCCTGGCAAATATCGCAATCGTTCCCCTCTTGAGAAAAGGGCTGTCGGTCGCTGCCGTGTCTGGCCAGGAATCTCCGGAAATTCTCGGCTGGAATGTGCGCAAGGACATGGACCCGCAAAATATTCCTGCAACCACGTTGCTCCATACACGCACCGGCGCGGGCCCGCAGCTCTTGCTTACGCTCTTCATCCCATTGCATCCAAGCCAGCAGAACCTCGTCACCAGCGTCAAGCAGGGCAAAGACGGCCATTCCGCAACAGTCACCTTCACCGATGGCCGCAAATTCCTCATCTCCGCTCCCGGCGAGCGCGGCATTAACGTGGAAGAGAAGCTGCCCCGCGGCAAAGCAGGTCGCTCCGCCATTGGTGGCAAAGATTGACAGCCTGAAACAACGATGCAATGCTACGGGGACATCGCTGCCTCCGCGCAGCATCCTGGGGAGAGGTCAATGAAAAGTGCCGTTCTAGCGCTTCTTGCAAGTGCTCTGTTTGCCCCTGCCGCTTTAGCCGCCGCGCCGAGCGACGTCACCGTGCCCATCCGTCAGTTCATCGAAGGATTCAATAACGGCGATCTCAAGTCCGCCTACGCCTCTCTTGCAACTGGCGACATTACCATCGTCGACGAGTTTGCCCCGCATCTCTGGACCGGCTCGCAAGCCGCGCAGCAATGGGTCGCCGACTATGACACGCACGCAAAGGCAACCGGCGTCTCCGATGGAATGGTGCAATACGGCGCGCCCACGCGCAGCGAAATCCAGGACGACCTGGCCTACGTGATTGTCACCACGGTTTACCTGTATAAGGAGCACGGCCAGCCCATGGCAGAAGAAGGACAGCTCACTTTTGTCCTACATGCCGAAGCGGGCGCCTGGAAGATCAGAAGCTGGATCTGGTCAGGAGTCAAACCACATCCGGGGAAGTAGCCGCCTCGTCCGGTGCCCGTGTCCCCGTATTTAAGGCCCGAGAAACAGCCAACCAGTATTCCAATATCCCTGCCATGTGCTACACTTCCACCGGTAAACGCTTTCTCGGCCGCGGACGCCTTCTCTTCTGCTCTCTTTATGTTTTTGTCCGAACGCCGCGAAAGCACGCAGCTTTTTTGCAGCGCGGACGCCGTTTGCTGCTTGACAACGATCGGAGTAAAGCCATTTACTTAGGGGCGAACGTCCAAAACTAAGAGGACGCTTTCCGCCCTTTCAGGTGACGCAATGTTCGGATTGGTCCCAGCCTCCACCGCCGCCGGCTCCATCGGCTCCCTGCCGGCCCTACTCGCCTTCAGCACAGAACCGCTGGCGCACCTCCGCTCCCTTGATATTGCCGTCATTGCCATCTACTTCGTGATGGTCATCTGGATCGGCTTCTACCTGAAGGGCAGGTCGAACACCAGCGAAGAGTTCTTCATGGCCGGACGCGAAATGACGGCGTGGATCGCCGGCCTGAGCTTCGTCTCGGCAAACCTGGGCTCGCTGGAATTGATGGGGTGGGCCGGATCCGCCTACCAGTACGGCATCCTGGCCACGCACTGGTATTGGATCGGCGCCATTCCCGCCATGATCTTCCTTGGCCTGGTCATGATGCCCTTCTATTACGTGTGCAAAACGCACTCGGTCCCGGGCTATCTCGACCTGCGCTTCGGCGGTGCGGCACGCAGCGTCGCCGCCTTCTCCTTCGCCATCGAAATGATCCTCATGAGCGGCGTCAACATGTTCGCTATGGCCGTGGTCATGAAGGTCGTACTGGGCTGGGATATCAGCTTCAGCATCTTCGTCTCCTCCATTGCGGTTGCCATTTACGTCGGCCTCGGCGGCCTGCGCTCGGCCATCTTTAACGAAGTTCTGCAATTCGTCCTCATCTGGGGCGGCGCACTCCTGGTGCCCATCCTCGGCCTCATTCAGACTGGCGGCGTCGGCGGCCTCAAGCGCCAGATCATGGTCAACATGCAGTCCATGACCGGCGTGCATTCAGACAGCTACTTCCACATGTGGCGCGACACCGGCAGCTTCGCCGCCAACCCCATGGGCGTGCACTGGACCGGCATCGTCTTCGGCCTCGGCTTCGTCATCAGCTTCGGCTATTGGACCACCGACTTCCTGGTCGTCCAGCGCGTGCTTGCGGCACACAATCTGCGCGCCGCCCGCATGGCCCCGATCATCGCTTCGTTCTTCAAGATGGCCGTTCCCTTCATCGTCATTCTGCCCGGCCTGCTCGGCCTCGTTCTGTTGCAGAATCCCGATGGCAGCCGCCGCCAACTCGTAGGTGAAGATGTCGTTGCCGCTTGCGCCGCCGGTTCGAGCGGCCAGGTCGCTGACTCGGCAGCCTGCTCGGCCGCAATGTCCAAAACCACACTGCCGGTCGCCTACCAGGAAAAAGTTCTCAGTGGCGCGCCTGACGCGGAACTGCACAGCTACAACCAGGCCCTGCCTTTGATGATGGTCCGCTACCTCGGCCCCGGACTTCTCGGCCTCGGCATCACCGCTCTCATCGCCGGATTCATGAGCGGCATGGCCGGCAATGTCAGCGCATTCTCCACCGTGTGGACATACGACATCTACAAGCCGCTCATCAACAAGAAAGGCTCCGACAGCCACTACGTGCTGGTAGGGCGTCTTTCCATCCTGATAGGGGTTGCAGTGTCCATCGGCGCGGCCTACCTGGTGATGCACGCGCATGGCATCATGGACTACGTGCAGGCGCTCTTCAGCATCTTTGTTGCACCGCTGCTGGCTACCATTCTCTTCGGCATGTTCTGGAAGCGCGCTACGAAATTGGCCGGCTTCCTGGGCCTGCTGCTCGGCATCGTCTTCTCAGCGGGCTTGTTCATGTGGGTCAAGCTCGTTCCGGAAGCGTTGGCCAGCGTCGCGCTTTCGCCTGACGCCAAGCCGATGGCCGAGAATGTCTTTCGCGCGCTCTGGGCGTTTATCTTCGCCACCATTGTCATAGTCGTGGTCAGCCTGGTGACCAAGCCGCGGCCAGTGGCTGAGCTTGAAGGCCTCGTTTATGGCGCCACCAAGTTGCCCACAGAAGGGCCGGTTCCGTTCTACCGCAATGAATACGCGTGGGCAATTCTGGTGGCCATCCTTTTCACAGCATTGAACATCATCTTCTGGTAACAAGAGAGAAGGGGTTACAAACATGCACGGTTCCGGGATTCCCATCTGGTTCTTTATTGGAGTGCTGTTGCTGGCCTATGGGCTGATGATCTTCGGCTATGGCATCTATGAATGGCAAACCGCAAGCTACCCACCCCTGGTCCAGTTGACGGAACTGCATACGCCGGTCTGGTGGGGCGGCGTTTTGGCACTCCTCGGGTTGTTCTACGTTGTAAAGTTTCGTCCAGGACGCGCAGACAAGTAGCACTCTGCGCGACAATAGTAATGAGGCGTCGGAATAGCGCCGACGATAAGAGGGAGAGCAGGAAATGGCAGCGCAACGAGCAATGACATTTGGTGTGGTAGTAGGCAATCGCGGATTTTTCCCAGGCCATCTGGCCAAGACGGGCCGCGAAGAGATTATCTCAGTTCTCGAAGCAGCAGGAGACCGGGCCATCGTCCTGGGCCCCGATGAGTCAAGACACGGCGCAGTTGAAACCTACGCAGAGTCGCAGCGTTGCGCAGCGCTTTTCAAAAAGCACGCCGACGAAATTGACGGCATTATTATTACCCTTCCGAACTTCGGTGAGGAACGCGGCATTGTGGATGCCATCCGGCTCTCCGGGCTCAAGGTCCCGGTGCTGGTGCAGGCTACGCCCGACCGCTCCGATGCCATGACCATCGCCACCCGCCGCGACAGCTTCTGCGGCAAAATGAGCGCATGCAACAACCTCATGCAGTACGGCATTCCGTATTCGCTCACCACATTGCACACCGAGTCGCTCGACTCAGCGGAGTTCAAGGCCGATCTCGAATGGTTCTCCGCGGTCTGCCGCATCGTCAAGGGCCTCAAGAATCTGCGCATCGGCTCCATCGGCGCGCGTCCCACGGCCTTCAACACCGTGCGCTACTCCGAGCGCATTCTCGAAACCAGCGGCATCACCATCGAGACCATTGATCTGTCGGAAATTTTCGGCCGCATCAACAACATGAAGGACACCGACGATGCGGCGCAAGCCAAACTCGCCGCCATCAAGGCCTATGTCAGCACCTCCGGCATCGCCGAAGCTGCACTGCTCAAAATGGCCAAGCTGGGCGCGGTCATCGACGGATGGATGAAGCAGGCCAACGTCACCATCAGCGCCGTGCAGTGCTGGACATCGATGGAAGAGTTCTTCGGCGTCGTGCCCTGCACCATCATGAGCATGATGAGCAACGACCTCATTCCTTCGGCCTGCGAAGTGGACGTACCCGGCACGCTCAGCATGTACATGCTTGCGCTGGCATCGGGCACGCCCTCGGCGCTGCTCGATTGGAACAACAACTACGGCAGCCATCCTGACAAGTGCGTCTGCTTCCATTGCTCCAACCTGCCCAAGCACTTCTTCAAGGATGTCCGCATGGACTACCAGGAGATCATTGCCGGCACCGTGGGCAAGGAGAACACCTTCGGCACCTGCGTAGGCCGCGTCAAGGCCGGCGCCATGAGCTTTGCCCGCTACTCCACCGACGACCGCCGCGGTGTCATTCGCGGCTACACCGGCGCGGGAAAATTCACCGACGATCCATTGACCACCTTCGGCGGCGCCGGCGTTGCGGAGATTCCGCAACTGCAAAAGCTGCTCAAATACATCTGCCGCGAAGGCTTCGAGCACCACGTAGCCGCCAACTTCAGCGACGTTTCCAAGTCCATCCACGAAGCCGCCCGCTACCTCGGCTGGGAGAGCCACTATCACCCCGCCCTCGAAGACTAGAACTGGGCTTCTGACCGCATGTCTTCGTACCAACTCCGTGCCCCATCCTTTCGCCTTTTTTCTGGCGAAAGGGTGGGATAGCACAAATCTCAAAGCACAAATTCACGCGGCGAGGAACATAGTTGGATCAATCGGGCTTTGAAAGGGCACGATCCGCCGCGGCGGATAGTGCCGCAAGGGGTAGATAAAATCGAGAGCTTTAGCCCCTGAGGGAATGTTCAATCAATGTGAAGCCAAACGCGGGCGCTGACAACACAAGTCAGCGCCCGCGTTTATTATGGGTGTGTTATGAAAGCCCTTGTTCTTGAAGAGAAACTCCGCCTCTCGATCCGCGAAATCAATCTCCCCCTCAACCTCGGCCCGCGCGATGTCCGCATCCGCATCGGCCGAGTCGGCATCTGCGGCAGCGACGTGCACTACTACAAGCACGGCCGCATCGGCCCCTTCGTCGTCAACGCGCCCATGGTCCTCGGCCACGAAGCCGCCGGCATCGTCCTCGAAGCCGGCACCGAGGTGAGTGACCTGAAACCCGGCGACCGTGTCTGCATGGAGCCCGGCATTCCCGACATGACATCGCGCGCCAGCCGCGAGGGCCACTACAACCTCGATCCCGCGGTGCGCTTCTGGGCTACTCCGCCCATTCACGGCTGCCTCACCGGCGAAGTCATTCACCCGGCGGCCTTCACCTTCAAACTGCCTGACAACGTTTCGCTCGCCGAAGGCGCCATGGTCGAGCCCTTCGCAGTCGGAATGCACGCAGCAACCAAAGCCCAGATCAAACCCGGCGCAACAGCGGTCGTCATCGGCGCAGGCCCCATCGGCATCATGGTGGCCCTCTCCGCTCTCGCTGCCGGCGCGGGCCAGGTCATCGTCTCCGATCTCTCCGCGGAGAAGCTCGCCATCGCCGCCCAGTATCCAGGCATCGTACCCTTCGACATCCGCACTGGCTCACTCGCCGCCCGCGTCGCTGAGTTAACCGCCGGCTGGGGCGCCGACGTAGTCTTTGAAGCCAGCGGCAGTCCCAAAGCCTTCGAAGGAATCTTTGATCTTCTCGCCCCAGCCGGAACACTGGTGCTGGTAGGCATGCCGCCCGCCGCTGTTGTCTTCGACGTAGTCGCCGCGCAGGCCAAGGAAGCCCGCATCGAAACCATCTTCCGCTACGCGAATGTTTATCCGAAAGCCGTGGCCCTGCTCGCATCCGGCAAGGTCGATCTCAAGCCGCTCATCTCGGCAAGTTTTTCATTCGGCCAGAGCATCGCCGCCTTCGAGCGTGCAGCCGAGGGCCGCCCCGCCGACATCAAGCTGCAGATCGTGGTTGAGGAATCCGCCTCGTGACTGCTCCCGTTCCCGAAGACCCTGCAGGAATACCCGCGCCGGCACGTCACTACGGCCAGGATCGCTTTGTATTAGGCATGCCCCTGGCGCTTCTCGGCGGCTATATCGCCATCGTCTTCTGCATGACGGGCGACGGCATCGAGCAGGCGTTCCTGTCGAAGTTCCTCGTCAATCTGGGCTTTACCGCTGGCGATTCCGCACTCGTCTTCACCGTCTACGGCGCCACCGCCGCAATTTCCAGTTGGCTCTCCGGAGTGCTGGCCGACGTCTTCACTCCGCGCCGCATCATGCTCATCGGCATCGTCTGGTGGCTGATATTTCATGTGCTGTTTCTCGTCTTCGGCCTCACGCATCCCAACCTGCCGATGACGCTGCTCTTTTACGGAATACGCGGCTTCGCCTACCCGCTCTTCTTCTACGGTTTCTTCGTCTGGGTAGTGCAGAAGAGCCGCCCGCACGAGCTCGCCTCCGCCATCGGCTGGACATGGAGCATGTTCACCATCGGCTACGGCATCATCGGCTCCTACCTGCCCAGCTTCACCATCGGGTGGATCGGGTACATGGGCACTCTGTGGATGTCGATGGCCTGGGTGTTGACCGGCGGACTGCTTATCTACTTCTTTACCGGCGGCGTTACGGCCGTCCCCAACGCCGCCGTTCAGCGCGGCGAGATCGGCAAATTTGCAGAGATCGGCAAGTGCTTTACGCTCATCTTCCACAACCGCAACATTGCCCTCGCGCTCATTACCCGCATCATCTGCAACCTGTCGCTCTTCGGCTTCCCGGTCATCATGCCGCTGTTCTACACCTCAGCGCGCATCGGCTTCAGCGTGCCGCAGTGGGCGCGCATCTGGGGAATGTTCTTCCTCGTCCAGCCCATCACTAACGTCGTCTGGGGCCTCATCGGCGACCGCATCGGATGGATGCGCCAAATGCGCTGGGTAGGTTTTGTAGGCTGTGGCACGGCGTCATTGCTGTTCTACGTGCTGCCGCTGCACTTTCCGCACAACACGCTGGTAGCCTACGTGGCCGCACTGTTGTTCGCGTGTACCATCACGTCCTTTGTGCCCATGGGCGCCATCTTCCCCATGATGGAACCCGGGCATAAAGGCGCAGCAGTCTCCGTGCAGAACCTCGGCGGAGGCCTCGCCAACTTCGGCGGCCCAGTTCTCGCCGCGCTCATTCTACCCTTCTGGGGAATCGGCGGCGTAGTCGTCGTCTACGGAGTGCTGTATTACTGCGCGGCCGTCCTAACGCTATTCATCCACGTAGATCAGCCCAAGGGCGTCTCCGCGGCCGAACTCGCAACCCACTGAACAACCAGCGAGCAAAAACTAGGTGACCCACGACCGCTCCGTGAAGTAGGGGATCGACGACAGTTCCCTGAAGTAGAGGACCCACGACCGCTCCGTGCCCCATCCTTGCGCGTTTTTTCTGGCGCAAGGCTGGGACAGCACAGATCTCGCCAGCCCGCTAACCCGCTAACAGAAAAGGCCCCGCACTCGGGCCTTTTCGCTAACTCGCCAACTCGCCGGGTGCCCCAGGTCTCGCTTCTGAGACCTGGGAATCAACAACTCCAAACGCAACTAACTAGCTTCCACCGGCTGCAGCGTCAACCGCGCCGTAAGCACCACCAGCGCAACCCACAGCACATCGGCTCCCAGCAGGTGCGCCACCTGCAGCCACAGGGGCGCCAGCATAAACACATCCATCACGCCCAGCACATACTGCGCCGCCAGCAGAATTAACACCAGCGCGGACAATCCCCGATTGTCCCAGTGTGCCGACCGGTGCGCCGCGCGCACCAGAATCCAGATCAGGAAGATGCTTGAAAGGAATGCAACCGTAGGATGCGTCCAGCGCCAGCGCACCAGCCAGCCACTGGTTGCTGAAAAATCCTGCGCCAGCGCCTGCCCCAGCGAACTCGCCGGGAAGAGCGTGTCGCCCAGCGCCGCCAGCGAGCCCGTTACGCCCACAATCATCACCACGGCGACCGCGGCAATCGCGCCAAAGGGCGCAACCACCCGAATGCTGCCGCGCAGATAACCCTTGCGCCTGCTCAGCAGATGAGCCGTGAGCGTAAGCGCTGCCAGCAACAGCAACGTGTTGGTCAGGTGCAGCGCCAGGTAAGCGGGCCTGAGCGGCGACTGGCTCTGCGCTGTGAGCCCAAGCTTCACCAGCAGCGCACCCAAAATCGCCTCCACCACTGTGAAACCAACTGAAGTCACGGCCGCCGCGCGCGCAAGGTGGCCGCGCGCCGTCCCTTTGTAGGTCCACACCAGCAGTCCCAATACCGAGAAGAGTGAAAGGCCGCTGGTCAGCCGATGCGTAAATTCGATCAGCGTTTCCACGCTCGCCGAGTGCTGCATCACGGTGCCGTTGCAGAGCGGCCAGTGATTTCCGCATCCCGCGCCAGAGCCCGTAGCGCGCACCAGCGTACCCCACAGAATGACCGCGATGAAATAGGCCAGCACTCCCCACGCAAAGCGCCGCAGCGCGGGCGAAGGAAGCCGTTTTGCATCGACAGGAACAGCGGCAACACTCATCGAGAATCACTCTCCACGCAACCTACCAGTGTAGAACAAATCCACTCCTCGGTTCGCGCGCATATCCCCCGTAGGGGAAATACGAGAATTGCCCAGGGTGGAGTCCGACGCAACGGACGGAACCCTGGGTGAGCGTTCCCTACGAAACCCATCGTCTCGTAGGGACGATGCGAAACGCCGTCATAACCTTGAAGACTGCGCAATGCCACGAATTGAATGCTCATCTGGGACCGCAGCTTTGAAAGAGCGTTCCCGTCTCTTACTCCGCCAGCAACCGCACCACATGGTTGACGATGATCAGATCCTCGGCAGGTGGAATCACGCGCACCGTCACCGGCGAATTCTCCGCGGAAATAACTGCCTCGCCACGGACGTTGTTGCGAACCGGGTCAATGACTATACCCAGCGCGCCCAGCCCCGCGCAGATCTCCGCGCGCGAGGCGATGTCGTTCTCGCCAATGCCACCCGTGAAGACCAGCATGTCAAGCCCGCCCAGCTCAGCCACATAACTGCCGATCCACTTGGCGATAGTCCAGGTGAACTTGTCCACGGCCAGCCGCGCCTTGGCGTTGCCTTCCTTGAT
>DASRLI010000141.1:0-2162 GCA_035648535.1 Occallatibacter sp.
GCATGATCTGCATCGGAGCGCTCTGGCGGCTTCTTCCAAGGCGCGTTGGCAGTCAGATATCCGTCCGTCTCCGCTACCAATGTCCACAGGGTCTTCAGCGCTTCAGAGAAATTCAGCGCATCAAACTCCGGCCCAAACGCAGCGATCGCACGCACCGCGCTTTCATGCAGAGCTTTCTCCGCATTCGACTCGGTGCCAACCTCCGGCATCGTCCCGCCAAAGTACTTGTGCACCATGTTCACCACGCGGCTCACAAGGTTGCCGTAGCCGTTGGCGAGGTCAGCGTTGTAGCGCTGCACCAGCGCATCGAAGCTGAAGCTTCCGTCCTGCCCAAATGGAATCTCGCGCAGCAAAAAATACCGCAACGCATCCGCACCAAGAACTTCCTGCACCGTCTCGGCACGCACAATGTTGCCACGCGACTTCGACATTTTGCCCTGGTCGAACAGCAGCCAGCCGTTGGCCTTTACCGAACGCGGCACGGGGATCCCTGCCGCCATCAAGAATGCCGGCCAGTACACGCAGTGAAAGCGGCTGATTTCCTTGCCGATCAGGTGCATGTCCGCCGGCCAGAACTTCGCGAACCGCGCCTGATCTTTCGGGTCGTCCGACCCGTAGCCCAGCGCCGTAATGTAGTTGGCCAGTGCGTCCAGCCAAACGTACACCACGTGCTTCTCATCGCCCGGCACGGGAATACCCCACGAAAAACTCGTCCGGCTCACCGACAAATCCTTCAGCCCGCCGCGCACAAACGAAATCACCTCGCGCCGCGTCGACTCCGGCCCCATGAACCCGGGATTCGCCTCGTAAAACTCCAGCAGCTTGCGCTCAAACGCCGACAGCTTGAAGAAATAATTCTCCTCGCTCACCGTTTCCGTAATGCGCCCGCAGTCGGGGCAGGGTGTGCCCGGCGGCCCGTCCACATAGGCCTCATCGGAGACACAGTATTGCCCCGTGTAGTAGCCCTTGTAGATGAAGCCTTTGTCGCGAAGCGTTGCAAACAGCTTCTGCACGCCGCGCTTGTGCCGTTCTTCGGTGGTACGGATGAAGTCGTCGTAGCTGATTCCAAGCCGGTCCCACAGCCCGCGAAACTCGGCCGAAATCGCCGTCGCAAACTCCGCAGGCGTGCGCCCCGCCAACTCGGCCGACCGCTCAATCTTTTGCCCGTGCTCGTCGGTGCCGGTCAGGAACCACGTATCGATGCCCAGCGCCCGTTTGCGCCGCGCGATGGCATCGCACACGATGGTCGAATAGGCATGGCCCAGGTGCGGCCTCGCGTTCACGTAGTAGATCGGCGTGGTGAGATAAAAACGGTCTGGACTGGTTGCTGAATTGTTCATGGGCGGGACTTTGCATTCAATTCTCCGCTGACCCAGCCGGAAATATCGAGGCAATCTACTCTCCATCTTACGGCATCAGCATTGCTTTGCGTCGGTTGTCGCACAAACCCTCCGTGCCCCATTCTTGCGACTTCTTTTTGTCGCAAGGGTGGGATACCACGATCCTCTACCAGCCTCAGCTCCAAAAGGCGGCGAAGCCGCGGACGCCCCACCGCAGGTGGTAAAATCACCTTGAAAATCAAGGATTTCTGAGGCATCCCGACGTGTATCTCGAATTGCAAAACAGGTTCGCCGAACATCTTCGCGGTGTTCTCAAGTCAAAATACGATCTCGAACTCCAAAACATCGCCATCGAGATTCCCCCCGACCTGAAATTCGGCGAGCTATCCACCCCCATCGCGTACGAGCTAGCCCGCAAACTCCGCAAGGCGCCCAAAATCATTGCCCAGGAGATCGTTGCCGCGCTCGGCACACTCGAGGGCTTCTCCGGATTCGAAGTCGCCGGCGCCGGCTACATCAATGCCCGTCTTGATCGCGCTTCTGGCGCACGCCTGGTAGCAGGCGGCGCAGGCCTCGAGCTCAAACCCAGCGGCCTGCATTCCCTCGTAGAACACACCAGCATCAATCCCAACAAGGCCGCGCACGTCGGCCATCTGCGCAACGCCATTCTCGGCGACACCTTCGTCCGCCTGCTGCGCGCCGCCGGGCAAAAAGTCGACGTGCAAAACTACATCGACAACACCGGCGTGCAGGTTGCCGATGTGGTCGTCGGGTTCCTTCATCTTGAAGGCCGTTCTCTCGCTGACGTTCGCGCTCTGTTTG
>DASRLI010000142.1:0-14056 GCA_035648535.1 Occallatibacter sp.
GAGGTTCAAATCCTCTCTCCCCGACCATTCGTGATTTTTGGCCCTTCGATAGATCATGTCGAAGGGTTTTCTATATGTAGGGTAAAGACTTACGGCATCGATGGAGCAGTTCAAAAGTACATTTCTGAGCAATTCGGCTTGTTCTGCTGGTTTCCGCGTAAGGTACAGAAAATAAGCCCTTTGTGCGAGTTCTAAAATCCTTTGAACGCTCAGCAACTGTTCCCCACTTTTATCCTCTTCTAACCTCGAAATCTGCGATTTGATTCTGAATCCTTCCGTCTGCCAATCGACTTGTTTGCGCTGCCAAAAATCCGTCGAAATCTTGCCGTCGAGTTTGTCCGAGTACGCTGCATCCATGTGGCAGTGGAGTGCCGTGAGTTCGCGCTCCAGGCGTGAACGTTCCTGCGCTGCATTGTTGTGCATCTGCACATGTACACGCTGCAAGGATGCTGAAATGCTCTGTACAACCTCTTCCGGGATCGACACGTCCTTGAGAACGTGCCCCATTCTCTCGGCGATTTCCTGCTCGCGGAAACGGGGCAGGGCACATGGCCCCTTGTGCCCCGTGCACCTGTAGTACACATACTTGTTTTTCTTTAGCTCCGCCGTCACAGTGCAATTGTCATGTGCGCACGTGAGCATCCCTCGGAAGGCAATTTCATGCTTCCCGTATTTCGGTTTATTGTGTCCGCGCAGCATTGATTGGGCCTGTGAGAATAAATCCGAATTAATAAAAATGGGCTGAGTGCCCTTGTATTTATTACCGCGTAAATTAAAAAATCCAATATAAAAAGGATTTAAAAGCATTTTATGTAGATTTGTTTTCGAGATGCATGTACCTGTTGTACGTCTCAATTCCTTTGATAAAGACAAGAGTGAATAATTGCCAGATGCATACATTTCAAAGACACGCTGCGCTATAGCGGCTTTTTCATGGTGAATTTCAATGGTACGTGTAGCAGTGTTGTTCCGGTATCCGAAAGGGGCACGTCCGGGGTACGTGGCCGCCGTCTGTTGATGCAGTCCAGCCGCTATGCGCATGCACGGCAGATGAAACGCGCCAGTGCCTGCATGCGGAAACTGAAGACGCAACTGGGGCGCATCGTTCGTGAGATAGAACGCCAGATTGAGACGCCATCGGGCAAGTTAGAGAAGTTACTTCAGACAGCGCATCGAATCCACTTACAAGAGAAGCATGACAAGGACAAGATCTATAGCGTCCATGAGCCTGAAGTGCATTGCATCGCCAAGGGCAAGGCAGGCAAGCAGTACGAGTTCGGTAACAAGGTCAGTGTCGCGGTGAGCAGTCGTGGCGGATGGTTCGTCGGCGCGAAGAGCTTCACTGGAAATCCCTATGACGGCCACACGCTGGCAACACAGATCGAGCAGGTTGAAAACTTAATCGGAAACAAGGTCAGCGAGGTTCACGTGGACATGGGCTACCGCGGCCACGACTACGATGGCGCCGTTGCGGTGCATGTCGATAAGCGGCGAAGAGGTAGGACTCCACGAGCGCTATGACGATGGATGAAACGCCGCGCCGCAGTGGAACCAAGCATCGGACACTTGAAGAATGAACACCGGTTGGAACGTAATCGGCTGAAGGGCGTTGCCGGAAATGCGATCAATGCCGTGTTGGCTGCCGCTGCCATGAACTTCCACAAGCTCCTCGGAGCTTTATGGCGCATTTTTCTGCGCTGCCTGCTGAACATCCGCAACGGCCTTCGGCTCCTACATGGCCCTGAAGCACTGCATACTCAATTCAAAAATGCCTGAAATCGACTTTTTCAGGTTCGACTAATTAGGGTCAGCCTCCTACCAGCTTTCCTTCTTCAGTTGCTGCTTCGACCAGAGGTAGTCGGCAATTCGGTTGATGTCTTCATCGCTCAGCACGTGTTTCCATGAGGGCATGTAGAGCGGGGGAGGCGGGCCGGCCGGGTTATCGACGGGAGGCACCCTGCCGTTGCGGATAATCGCGATGACTTCATCCTTGGTGTAGTCGTCGGATACGTGCAGAAGCGAAGGCACCTCGCCGCCTTGTGCGTTGGGGTTGGCTACCCCCCCCTGCAGTTCCGTGCCGTGACAGCCTACGCATCCAAAACGGGAGAAGTCCTGCTTGCCCGCCTCAATGGCAACTTCCTCAGGTGACTGGGCGCGGGGTTTCCCTGACAGAATCGACTGCACATCTTCCGGAGTGGCAACAGCCAGGAAAGCGACGAGTGCCTTGCGGGCATTTATCTCCAGGTCGTATTCCGGCATTGCGCTTCCTGGATACACAAGCTCAGGATTCACAAGCTGTTCGTCGAGCCATTCCATTGAGTGCCGCTTGGTAACGCCGAGGAGGTCGGGGCCGGCCTTCGCGCCCGCTCCACCCACCGCATGGCACGAGATGCAGTTCTTTTCAACAAACAGTTGCCTGCCATAAGCCGGGCCAGGGATCGAGCGCATGCTTGAAAAGAAGGTTCCCATTTCTTCGCTGGTGAGCGAAAGCATGTAATAGGTAAGATCGCGTGCCTGATCCCTGTTGAAGTGGAAGTTGGGCATGGCCGAGCCGACTGAGACGGTGTTGGGGGCCAGGAAATGGCGCTCAAGCCACTCCGGCGAGCGGCGGTTCGCGCCTTCTTCAGTAAGATCGGGACCGATGCTTCCACCCACTCCGTCTAACTTGTGACAGCCGCGGCATCCCTGGGTTTCAAACAGGTGCCGGCCCTCCGCGAGCTCCGGCACATCGGGGACGTCGCCTTCCTTGTGGCATCGGCCGCAGGAGGCGCGAATGTAGTCTTTTGCCAGCAGAGGATTCTGCCAGAACTGCACGTTGCCGTGTGCGTCTTCCTTGTTCGTGGCCAAGCCCTGCCCGCCATGGCAAATGGTACAGCCGAACCTGGAAGGAATGTGGGGACCAAGTCCGGCGTGATAACGGAATGGTTCCGGCGCGTTCTTCATGGTCGGATCGTCGACACCCAGATGGCAGGTGGTGCAGCGGTCAACGCGCTGCAGGCCCGGGAGCAGTGTCTGGTGAATCTGCGGAGGCGTGGCGAGAACGGCGGCCTTTGCGACCGCGTTGGGTTCGCCCTGCGCCTCAAGCTGCAGAAAGTTCTTCTGATAAGTCTTCCACGTTGGCGTATTGGCCTGCCACGCCGCGGCCAGGATCAGCGCCAGCGCAACCAGACTCAGCGCGAAGAAGAGCTGTTGCAGTCTCCGTTCCATTACTCAGCCCCCGAAACGACATGTACCCACGGTGGAACCAGCGCCCAGCCTGGACCGCGGAAGAAAGTACCGATCACAATCAGGGCCAGGTTAGCCACGACGAAGAAGGCGAACAGCCAGAGAATCAACTTGCGGTCAGCGGGTCGGCGGCTGGGATTCCTGTCAAGATACGGAATCGCGATCAGCGCAAGCACCATCAAGGCAGGCGCCACTACTCCACCCAGAAGAGCAGAATGGCTCACCAGTTCCTGCAGACCGAGAAAGTACCACGGCGCCTTGGCCGGATTCGGAGTCTTTGCCGGGTTGGCCAGTTCCTCAAGAGGCGCGTTCAGGAACAGCGACATGGTCATGATGGTGGTGACCGTTGCCATCAGTACTACGGCCTCGCGGACAAAGGCATACGGGTATGCGAAGACCGTATCTGCCTCTTCTTCGGGAGTTATCGTTTCAAAGATGGGCTTGCCGGTAACAACTTCCATGAGGCCGTAGGTCTTGTCTTTTGAGGCCGCGGCTACATTGAGGGCTGCGGATTCAGCCGGTACGCCGATGGTGACCAGCACTTCCTGCTTAGGCGGTGTCAGCTTCCAAACCGGCCGCGAGAGTCCGCCGTCTTTGCGAACACGCCAGAAGTGAACGATGGTGAGCAGGATGATTACCGCTGGCAGAACAGCTACATGGAGTACGTAAAAGCGCAGCAGAGCCGCTTCGCCGACGCTATGGCCACCCAGGAGGATCTCGCGCACCTGGCCGCCGATGAACGGAGCATAACTGCCTATATTGGTGCCCACCGTGATGGCCCAGTAAGCCAGTTGATCCCACGGCAACAGGTAGCCCGTGAACGACAGGCCCAAAGTAAGCAGGAGCAGCAGTACGCCAACCACCCAGTTGAACTGGCGCGGCTTTTTATACGAGCCGGTGTAGAACACCCGGCACATATGAAGAAAGACGCAGACCACCATGCCGTGGGCCGCCCAGCGATGCATGTTTCTGAGGAATGGGCCCATGAACACGACAAACTGCAGATCCTTCATGTCCTGGTAAGCTTGCGGCGGATAAGGCCGGTAATAGCACATGAGCGCTATCCCGGTTGTCAGAAGGATCATGAAGAGAAAGAAAGTGATGAAGCCAAGATAGAAACTGTGCTTGAACCTTAGATTCTCTTTCTTCACCTTGGCCGGATGGATATGTAGCCACACGTTGAGAAAGACCAGTTCGGACTTTCCCTTGTCGGTGGACAGGGGATCTCGCCGAACGATGGATTGCCAGATGTCGCGAATCAGATTCATCGTTACACCATCAACCGGTAGCTGGAAGGCACGATCTTGTCCTTGTCGATGTTCAGTTTCCCATCGCGAGCCAGAGTAACCTCAAACCAGTTCAGCGGCCGCGGCGCCGGACCGTGCAGCACTGTGCCGTCGGGACCAAATACGCTGCCGTGGCAGGGGCAATGGAATTTCTGGTCGCTTGTGAAGTGCGCAACCGTGCAGCCAAGGTGCGTACAGACCGCGCTGGCCACTGCAAATCCCTTGTCCCGATCGCGAAACACAAAGATCTTTTCGTCGGCCATGAATGTCGGAGGCCCAAATGGAAAGTCGGCGGGGCTGCCGATCTTGAAGGATTGCGGCGGCTCATAGAAAACGCTCGGCACCAGGAATCGTCCAACCGCCGCCATGCTGACTGCGACCGCCGAACACAGTGCCCCTACGCCCACCGTTCCCCAACTGAGAAATGCTCGTCTGTTCATTCCCATGCTCCCTTATTCAAAGACTTCCCGCTCCTGCTGCTCCAGGGCCTCCATGGTGATGGCCCCGGTTGGGCATCGCTCGGCGCAGAGTCCGCAGCGAATGCACTTCTCTTCGTTTTTGATAATGGCGCCGGCTCGGCCCGCTTTCAGTTCGACGGCGGGAACTCCATAGCGATGTTGAATCAATGCGTCGTAGCGCTCATCGCCGATCACTTGCACCAGGTCCACCAGGCGCAGGCAGTTCTCTGGACATACATCCACGCAGCCCGCACAGAGAATGCACTTCGACCCGTCGAAGATCGTATTCACTTGGCAGTTGAGACAGCGCTTTCCTTCGAGGCGGCCCTGCTCCTCGTCAAAACCAAGTTCCACTTCTGCGATGCCGATGCGCCGGTTGGCTGCAAGAACAGGCATTGTCTGCCGCGGAGTGGTGAGAAAGCCGCGAGGCATCTCCCAGTTGGGTAGGATCCGGAAGCGGCTAAGTATAGTCTTGGCGGTCTTGCCGCTGAGATAGACATGAATGGAGCGCGCCGACTTGTGGCCGTTGGCAACAGCCTCAACAAGGATGCGCGGCCCGAAGGCCACGTCGCCGCCGGCAAAGACGCCGGGAGCGGTGGTCATCAGGTTCTCGTCGATCTTGAGGATTCCGCGCGGCGTCACCTGCACTCCCTCTTCGCCGCTGAGGAATGAGAGGTCGGCCTGCTGGCCGATGGCCAGGATCACGCTGTCGCAGGGGATGATCTTTTCTTCGTCACTGAATACCGGATTGAAGCGGCCGTTTTCATCAAAAACAGTGAGACAGCGGCGGACTTTGAGTCCGGTGACGACGCCGTTCTCGCCGACAATCTCTTTCGGTCCCCAACCGTTATCCACCACGATGCCCTCGTGCTCGGCTTCGTCAACTTCGCCCTTCCATGCCGGCATCTGTGTGCGCGATTCCAGGCTGACCATGTCGACTTCTTCGGCGCCCGAGCGCAGAGCCATGCGCGCCGCGTCAAAGGCGGGCTGCAGGCCCTTGGCATCATCGTCTTCGGCAAAGTCCACAGCCTCATGCACAAGGCGGACGGCCGCGCGCGCCACATCAATGGCCACGTTACCGCCGCCCACCACAACCACGCGTTTCCCAAGTTCAATCTCAAATCCGAGATTGACGTTAATGAGAAAATCGATGCCGTTGTAAACGCCCGCCAGGTGCGCTCCCGGAATGTTCAACTCGCGGCCCTTGTTGAGCCCGGTGGCCAGCAGGACCGCATCGAACTTCGACCTCAAATCGCTGAAGGAGATGTCGCGTCCCAGCGTCATGCGGGTATGCAGCGTCACCCCCATGGCCAAAATGTTGTCGACTTCCATCTTGATGATTTCCCGCGGCAGCCGGAATTGCGGAATGCCCAGATAAAGCATGCCGCCCGGAACCGGGGCAGATTCAAAAACTTCAACCGTGTAACCCAGCAGGGCCAGGTCATGGGCGCATGTAAGGCCACAAACACCGGCGCCCACAATCGCAATCCGCTTATTTCGCTTGGGAGCAGGCGACAACTTCTTGCGGGCCGGGTCGTGTCCGGTGCCCAAGTTGTGGCGATCCGTTGCGTAGCGCTTCAGTGCGCAAATGGCTATCGGTTCGTCGATCTTGCCGCGCCGACAGTTGTCCTCGCAGGGATGAGCACAGATGCGGCCCAGAACGTATGCGAACGGATTCGGCGCGCGGGCCAAAAGGTATGCTTCCTCGTCCTTTGAGATCCCGATGGCCTGCACATAGCGCCCGCATTCCGTGTGGATCGGACATGCAGCGCGGCACGGAATATTCTTATCGAAATATTCCCGGTCCGGGACCGTGATGGAGTATGGCATGCGTTCCCCACTCTGGCGTTTGCTTTTGAACTACTCCAACCCAGATCGCTCTGGGTGAGTAGCTGAGGGCTTGAAAGAAATCCCGGCGAGTGGGCCTGAAGCTCGCCGGGTTGAAGGCAACATCGCTTGTGTCTTGCAGGCAAGACAGATGAAGCCACGAAAGACGCTCTAGTGCTGTTGAGCCTTCAGCTTTTCGATCTCTTCATCGCTGAGCGACTTGGAGAACGCCGATGGATTCTTGTCCTTGCGATTCTCCTGGTCGTAGGCAACGAACTCGAAGATCGTCTTTCCCTGGCTGTCGCTGATGCCAGAGTTCGGCTTGTGCATCATGCGCTTCACATAACGCTCCCACTCCGCCTTGGTCATGGTCGTGTTGATGGGGCGCGCGATCGTATGGCATTTGGAACACTTCTCCGCAAACACCTTGTAGCCCTTCTGCTGTTCCGCCGGATAGCTTGATATGTCGATCTTCGCCGGTCCCTTGTCCTGCGGGAGCGTGACGTTGCTGGTTTGCGCTGAAAGGAATAGCGGCATAGACAAGCCGACGATGGCGATGATGCGAATTGCCTTGTGCATTTTTCAGTCTCCTGTTACCACATGAATCGGAAATCGAGTTTGAACAGCTTGTCGGTTGTACCCAGAAGGGCCAGCGGGTCGCCGTCGTGCTCCTGGTTGTAACTGACGCGGGCCACAATGTTCCCAACCGGAGTGAGAGCGTGCTCGGCACCTATACCCCAGGCCCGCGTGTGCATCGTAGGCTGGGGCGAGATGCTGGACGTCCCGCGATCGATGCGCGCCATGATGACGGTGCCGGTCTTGAGGTAGTAGTCGGCCTCTCCGCGGTAGGTGTTTGCAGTGTAGGCCTGCATCTTTGCGCCCTGCGTCCACTGCCAGTCGTCGTGGCTGTGGATGTAGCCGCCGAGCAGATCGAGCTTGTCAAAGAAGAGGTAGTTACCGAAGAGGCCGGTTCGGTAAAAGGTGGGCCGGTAGGTGAATTGATCTGGATTCCCCGCGTTCTGTACTTGATCCTTCGACCCGCGGTACATCATCACCGTGACGCCGCCATCGGGACCGAACCAGTAATCGGCGTCGGCCCACACGTCCTTGGAGTTTTTGGTTGAGGCATTCAGAATGGCGTTGCCGTCGGCGTCCAACCCGTTCGTAACTTTGGCTGAGACCGAAAAGATGTTCTTGAAGTAATTCGAAGCGTGCGTGTATCCGAAGTCCACGCCGACAGGGTGCTGATCAAGTGAGAAATTGATGGGGTCGGTATTGGTGAGAGTGAATGCGGGATCAGGGAAGAGGTTGTAGAACATGGCTGCTCGCGTTCCCTCACCCTCCTGCATGTGCATCTCGCCGGCTTTGACAAAGTAGGTGCTGTTAGCCTTGCCTCCGGTCCAGACGCCGAATCCCTGCTCCAGGTTGTTGTTTCCGTCCTGGTACATCTCGTAGTGGCCAAAGTAGGAGAAGCCCGTTTCCGGCACCGCTCCCGCCACAAAAAACGCCGCCTCGTCCAGATTGAAACTGGAAGTGGTTGAAGATGTCGTGGGAGGCGTGTCTCCGGTTTCTGCCACGTTCTTGTCGTCGGTAACGCTTGCCTGGAAGAGCACTGCGAAGGAGTTGGCCAGGCTGAACTTGATATCCTTGTCGAGTGCCGAGACCTTAGGCGCCGGCTTGGTCCCATCCATCTCGTCCGGCGGCATCCGGTAGCCGAGCCGCTTGAACATGTAGCCGTTCTTGTTCAGCGCCGGCGGAATCGTATGGCAGGTATAACACTTCACACCATATTTGCGGGCAAATGCCGGAATCGAGTGTCCCGGCTGCGGCATAAGAAGGATTAAGCCAAGCACAAGCAGAACAGCCTTTACGCCTGCGGTCCAGAATTTCATATGCGGGAGCTCCTGCCTTATGCTTCAGCATTTGAGGAGCCAAAGGGCGCAGCCTTTGCAATCAACTACTTGTGCGGATGCTCCACGGAAGCTGGGGATTTCATTCCCCGCTTTCCAGCCCGGTCTGGGGAGTGGATTCCGCAGACTGCTGGTCTCGATCCCGCTTCAGGAGCGCATAAAACGTCTTGCGGTCCACACCAGCCTCGCGTGCTGCGGCACTGACATTTCCGCCGCAGCGTAGCAGCACGGCGTGCGCATAGGAACTCTCAAAGCTGGCTAGGTACTGTTCCCTGGCATCCTTCCAGGGAAGAGCGGAAAGACTGCTGATCGCCTCCACCGGCGGTGCGTCCTCATCCACATCTTCCGGTCCCAGCACTCCGCCCGGATGTAAAGCGGTCAACCGTTCCACCACGTTTTTCAGTTGGCGAACGTTCCCGGGCCAACGCTGTTTCAACAACGCGTCGTAGAACTGCGGCGAACCGGAAAGGCTCTTGCCGTAACGTCTGGAAAAGCGCTCAAGGAAAAAGCGCGCCAGGCGCGGGATATCCTCCGCCCGGTCTCGCAGCGGCGGTAGCTTGATCGTCACCACGCTCAGCCGATAGTAAAGCTCCTCGCGAAAGGTTCCGGATTTGATCTTGGCCAGCAGGTCCTGGTTGGTCGCGCACAGTATGCGGCAGTCCACGCGGACAGGCGTAAGTCCGCCCAGACGCCGCAATACCCGCTCCTCGACAAAACGAAACAGGCGCGTCTGCAACTCCACACCGAGGTCTCCGATTTCATCCAGAAACAGGGTGCCGCCATCAGCCGATTCGATGAGCCCTTTCTTGGTTCTGTCCGCGCCGGTAAAAGCGCCGCGTTCATAGCCGAACAGCTCGCTCTCGATTAGAGATCCCGGCATGGCGCTGCATTCGACAGGAACAAAGGGGCCGTCCTTGCGCCGGCTCTGGTTATGGATGAAACGGGCAGTCACCTCCTTGCCGGTGCCGCTTTCCCCCAGAATCATCACTGTGGCATCGGTGGGCGCCGCACGGCGACATTTCTCCATCTGGTCCAGCATGGCAGGGCTGCGTGTTTGAGCTGCATCCGCCTCACCCAGGGCCTCAAGCCGTCCCGTCAGCTCTTTTACCTGGTGCTCAAGACTGGCGTGGGAGAGGGCCCTTTTCACCACCAGCAGCAGATCCTCGCGCTTGAAGGGCTTCTTCAGGTAGTCGTAGGCGCCATTGCGCATCGCCAGTACCGCGCTCTCCACCGAGCCGAAGGCTGTTAGGAAGACAATCGGGAGACTGGGATGAACATCGTGCAGCCGCGCAAAAACTTCTTCACCTGACATGCCCGGCATGCGCACGTCCAGCAGGACCAGATCGGGCGGGTTGGCGAGACATTCGGCCAGCCCCTTGACGGGGTCAACGCAAACAGACACTGTGACGCCCGGGGAGCGCAGCATGCGCTCGATGTTTTCACCCAACGCGGCTTCATCGTCGATGACCAGAATGCGGCTCACTCTGTCGTTCCTCCTGCGAACCAGTGGTAAGGCTGGCCGCGGGTGAATCGCGCCGGAGGCAGCTCGACCACAAAGCTGGCCCCTCCGCCGTATCTCATCTCATACCGGATGCGGCCATCATACATATCCAGCAGGCTGGCGGCCAAAAACAGCCCCAGACCCAGTCGCTCGCGCCCCGTGCCACTTGATATGAACGGCTCGAAAAGATGTTCACGGAGGTTCTCCGGAACGCCAGGCCCATTGTCTTCAATCCGTGCCACGACTCTGACACCGGCCGTGCGATAGGGTTCAAGGCGTACCCAGATCATGCCGTCATTCCGCCCTTTCAATGCCTGCAGGGCGTTACTTAACAGGCAGCGAACCACTTCGCCGATGACGTGCTCGGGTACGTCTACCCGCGGCGCATCTGCGATCTCTTCCACCAGCATCACTCCCTGGCTCTTGGCCGTGAGTCGCAACGCTCCAATTGCATCTTCCAGAGCCTTCTGCGGAGCCGATGCCTCGAAGATTTCTCCCGCACGCTCGCGCCGCAGCGCCTGCAGCAGCGTGCCGGCAATGTTGCTCATGTAGCGCGTCTCTTTAAGCATCTGTTCGAGATCCACGCACAAGGCAGCGTCCTCCCTGCGCTCGTCGAGCAAAACTTCGATCCGCCCCGCCACAATTGCCAACGGATTGTTGAACTCGTGCATGAACCCCGCGGTGAACTGGCCCAGAAGCGTCAGTTGGTGGCTCAGCCGCGCCTGTCTGTCTGCGGCCTGCAACTCCTCCCGTAAACGAGTCGTGCGATAGCGGACGGTGTCCAATTGCAGTTTCAGCTGAGCGGCTTCCTCCTCGGCCTTGGCAGCGCAGGCAATCAGCCGGCGTCGTTGTCTGTTCATGAAGAGGAGTGCCGGCAAGGGCGCGGCGAGAACAGACAGAATCACGAGTGTTGTCCTTAGAGTCGCCGAAGGGGGGAGAATCCAGAAGGCGATGCCAACCATGGGCAGAATCCAGACCCCGCTCATCCAGAGCAGAACGCGGACGCGCGTCTGAGCGGGATTGAACCCTTCGTCTTGCCCCGGCGGTGTTGGCATACCGCTCAAGTGTAGTACTTCAAATAGGTTGAACCGAAGCTTACATTCTGCGTTCGCCGGTTCTCTCTATCCAAATTAGTCTCACACCAGGCCTTCCACACTCGACGAAAGACCTTTAGATCCGACCCTGGCCGACTAAAGAAACTCGCGATCCTCAAGACTGTTGACGTAACATCGCAATCCCGCGATTGAACTTTCTGTACGCGACTAAGCCAGCACTGGACGCAAGGTGAAAGCCATTTCAGGATCGGTACTCGTAAACTCCGTGATAGTGGGCAACGCTCACATTTTGGCGTTGGCGCAGCGGTCGGCATTTCTTCTGAAATGCATCGTGCAGTTGATTTGTCCCCGTGGGGTCCATGCTCTGCGGTTGTTTCCTGTGTTTCACAACCTATACGTTTTTGAACAGCCCTATCGGGGAGATCCGGCCTATTGTTTTGCTCAGGTTAGATGGTCTGTTTTCAGGCCCCTTTAGTCACGGGTGGTTCAGGCTGATTTATCGAGTAATGCTGTTTTTCGAAAGGGCCGGAAAACCACTTCAAAACAGACTCGTGCCGGTGTCTGCTTGCTCATTGCCGGCCACTCAGTCTTGCCTGCTGATCTTTACCTTGGCCGGGGATGTAGCTGGTCTGCATTCCCACAGTCCTTGGAAATCGCTGCGGCGATTGCCACATTTCCACCGCCGCGACAACCACGGGGATGAATGAATATCCCCAAAAACCGGCCCGTTAGCCTATTCGCCAATGCCTGAGATTGAATCGCTTATCAACCAATATCCAACCTGCAGGCTGCTGAAGGATGCTCTCTTTGCCCTTCGGCCTTCAACTCAAAGCAGGTGACGAGCCGGCTCAATCAGAACCTGGATTTGAAAAGTGACTCTGTCGTATCTCAAGGCCTCGATTGGATCAAGATACGCTGCCTTTCTTGCCGGATAGTAGCCAAAACCGACACCCACCGGCGCCGAGAAGAACACCGCAAGCAATACTGCGCCCGGACCAACGGATGTTACCACCCTATCCAATTTGCTGGTGAGAAATCCGGACCAGGGTCGTAAAGTCAGGTGCGATATCAAACGGGCATCTCGATTAGCATCGTAAGGACAAACACAAATTACTTCATTGAGTTCCTGGCAGAGGAAGAGCGCCGAGAACTGGACCACGTCGAAGGATTGATCGCTAAGATGATGCAGGGTCGACAGCGAGATGGGGCGGTCTGACTCCTCGGTTGAGGTTTGTGCTTTCCCACCCATGCGACGAAAAAGTCGCATGGGTGGGGCACCCAACATATTCGCGTATTTGTAATTTCCGTGCGGCGCAGTTTTTCGAATGATAGGATCGCGCCTATGACTATGGAACAACCGACACGCCGCGAGGTTCTGAAGGGGATGGCTGCTGCATCGCTGGTTCCTGCAAAACTGAATTCCGAAACTATGGCTTCGCCGCTTTGCTTCACTAGCGCTGTGGAGATGGCGCAACTGATTCGTGAAAAGAAGCTGTCGGCGCGCGAGGCGCTGGCGGAACACTTGAAACAGATTGAGCGCGTCAATCCCAAGGTGAATGCGATTGTGACGCTGGTGCCCGAGATGGCGGCTGAGGCCGCGGCGAAGGCAGATGAGATGCAGGCGCACAACGAAACCCTGGGGCCGCTGCATGGGCTGCCGGTTGCGCACAAGGATCTGTTTGAGACGCGGGGAATTCGCACGACATTTGGATCGCCGCTGTCCAAGGACTATGTTCCGAAGGAAGACGACCTGGTTGTGGAACGGATGCGGCGGGCCGGCGCAATCATTATTGGAAAGACGAACACGCCGGAGTTTGGAGCGGGATCGCAGACGTTTAATACAGTCTTTGGTACGACGCATAACCCTTACGATTTGACGAAGACCTGCGGTGGATCGTCGGGCGGTGCGGCTGTGGCATTGGCTTGCGGAATGACGCCTGTGGCGAGCGGTTCGGATGCAGGTGGGTCGCTGAGGAATCCGGCCGCGTACTGCAACGTTGTGGGTTTCAGGCCTTCGATCGGGAGGGTGCCGAATCCGAAGGCGGGGTTTGGGTGGTCGACGCTGAGCACATCGGGATGCCTGGGTCGATCGGTGGGCGACCTTGCGCTGGGGCTGAGCACGATTGCGGGGCCCGATGGTGGCGCGCCGCTTTCGATCAACGAACCGGGAGAGATGCTTGCGCGGCCGCTGGGGCGGAGTTTCAAAGGTGTGCGCGTGGCGTGGTTTAAAGATCTGGGCGGAGTGCCGTTCGATGCGCGGGTGCGGACGGTGGTGGACGGCCATCGCGCGACGTTTGAATCGCTGGGGTGTGTTGTGGAAGAGACGGAGCCGGACTTTGCGCCTGCGGAGATTTCGTTTCGTGTGATTCGCGCATGGGTTGCGGCGTCTACGTATGGAGCCCAACTGCACGATCATCCGGATGCGTTCAAGGACACGTTGAAGGAGGAGATCGAACAAGGGATGCGGCTGAGTGGCGCGGATGTTGCGCGCGCGGAGATTGCGCACGGACAGATGTGGCGGCGGTTTCAGACGTTTCTTGAGAAGTATGAATACTTCGTACTGCCGACGACGCAGTTGCCGCCGTTTGACGTGATGATGCCTTATCCGACGGAAATTGCAGGCGTGAAGTTTTCAAACTACATCGACTGGATGAAGGCTTGCTGGTACATCTCCGCGACGGGGAATCCGGCGGCTTCGGTGCCGGGCGGGTTTACGGCGGAGGGGCTTCCGGTTGGAGTGCAGATTGTGGGGCGGGACAAGGCGGACTTCAGCGTGCTGCAGACGGCGCATGCA
>DASRLI010000143.1:0-2614 GCA_035648535.1 Occallatibacter sp.
AGGGGGCGGCGCCCGTAGGGTCGCAGCCTAGTCCGGTGAACATAGGAGTGGTAGCATGTTCCCTTTCCGTATTTGATACGCCTAGTCCTGCTTGCTAGACCAATAAACCAATAGCGCTGATCGCAGAAATTTGTACGGAGATCAACATGCGAACTTTAACAGCACTTTGTGCAGCCATTCTTGCCTCGGCCAGCGCGGTGGCAGCTGACAGTCCTGCCGGCAATCCCGACAAGGCAGCGATACAGTCCCTCGAGAACTCGTACAACGAGGGATTCAATTCCAGGGACGTAGACAAGATCATGTCGGTCTATGCTCCTGGAAAGCAGCTGTTTGTTTTCGACGTCGTTCCGCCGCGCGAATATTCAAGTTGGGAATCTTACAAGAAGGATTGGGAAGATCTGTTTGCGGCTTTCCCGGGTCCTGTCAAGAATACGATCTCGGAGCAGACCGTCCATGTCGTCGGTTCGATTGCTTACGGACACAACATCCAGACAGGCGAATTAACGCGCAAGGACGGCACGAAGATAACGGTTGTCTCGCGAACGACCGATGTTTACCGCAAGGTGAACGGCAAGTGGCTCATCGTCGAGGAACACAATTCGGTGCCGGTCGATGTAGTAACCATGAAGCCGGATCTTCTGTCCAAGCCTTAACGACGTGAGATTGGCTTCGGGGTGCCTCCTGGCCGTCGCCCTGCGGGCGCACCGCGTGCGTCCAATATAGCTCCTGCGATATTGTGGAGTGGTGGTTCCGTCCGCGAACCCTGCTCCGCTGAAAAGTGTGTATCCATTATCCGAAGTCTACCGCTTACGGGATGCTGCAGAGGGTCAGCACCGCTGGTTGGACGGTCGACCCTGGCAGCACCGCGCCAAGCTGGGTCGGAAGGCGGCCACTTTGCGACATTCGAGCACGCGAAATCGCAGGGAGAAAGCGGCCGCTCATTGCTTAGGGTAGGCTATGGATGCACTAACAAAGAGGCTTTAATTGCCCGACCGCGCCGAACCAGAGATACCGCAGCGACTCGCCGATAGTTTGGAGTCTGCGGTGCTCGCGGTAGCGGAATCACTTTCCACGCCGGATATTTCACCGCCTATGCTCGACGTTCACGCTCCCCACGAGGTCCTCCATACTTGGAAGGACTTCTTCATCCATATCGCCACTATCGTCATCGGCCTACTCATCGCCGTCGGTCTCGAGCAGACCGTCGAGTACTTCCACCATCGGCAACAAGTCGCGGAGATCCGTCGCTCTCTCGCCGAGGAGCGCCGCCTAAACGAGGTCATCTTTACAAGTGCTTGCAACGAATTCCGCCGCTACGCCCCCATTTTGCTGGGTAGCATGCAGACCCTCACTTATCTGCGTACTCACCCTGACGCTCCACCCAGCCAGTGGCCGGGCCGATTCAGTTTCTACATGCTCACTATCCGCTTCCAAGACTCAGCGTGGAAGACCGCCCTGCAAAGCGCTGCGCTCGTGTACATGCCGCGCGCTGAGGTCCGGACCTACAGCGATGTCTATGCCCGGCTGGCCGAGGTCAGCGACGAATCCGTGGCCGAGCTGCACGCCGTCATTCGCGCAAAAAGCTTCATGCTTCAGATGACTGATCCTTCCACGATCAATTCAGAGCAGAGCATCCAAGCCTACACTCTCGTCTCGGAAGTCGTCACAAGCCTGTATCTCATGGGCATCGGTGAGCGCAACATCGCCCGCCTTTACACCGACTTCCACAGACCTCCAACGGACATGGAACTCTATGCCCTCATTCCGCCGTTGCCCGCGAAGCAGGACATTGAAGCCGTTCGCGAGATCGCTGCCCCCGTGAATCCCGAGAAATAGAGATCCCGATTGCTGCCTCTCACCGAGGGCGGCTTAGGGTCATCGGACTAAGCCGCTCGCGCGGTAGGGGTGACTTCGATCAAGGTGGTTGAGTGAGCCGAGCTCTGTGGCTCCGTTCCGTAAGTTGCGAACTGAGGCATTCCGCCTCGTATCGCAACCGGAACTTCAGCCATGAAGGATTCCCCCGAGAAGATCTCCCCGCTGCGTCGCCGCATGATCGAAGACATGCGGATGCGCAAGCTGTGCACCAAGACTCAGAGCACCTACATTCGTGCCGTGCGACACTTCGGCATCGTGCCTGGCGGCGGCCTCGCCGCGGATGCCAACCGATGGGTGCCGTGCAAGCCAGGCTTCTTCCTCTCGGTCCGCGTCCTCTCGCGGCTGTTCCGGCGCCGCTTCCTTGAGGAGCTGCAGAACGCCCATCGCATGGGGCGCCTGCAGTTCTTCGGCGAGCACATCGATCTGGCCGATGCGGAGGTCTTCGCCGACTGGCTCATGCCCATGCGACAGGTGGAGTGGGTCGTCTATGCCAAGCGCCCGTTCTCAGGACCCGAGGCGGTGCTCGCGTATCTATCCCGATACACCCATCGGGTGGCGATCTCCAACTCCCGTCTCTTGGCTCTGGATGATCGCGGCGTCACGTTCCGCTGGAAGGACTACCGCGAACACGGGCGCACGCGCTACAAAACAATGACCTTGGTCACCGAGGAGTTCGTGCGCCGCTTCCTGCTGCAGGTTCTACCTTCTGGCTTTCGCCGCATCCGCCACTACGGCATTC
>DASRLI010000144.1:0-22231 GCA_035648535.1 Occallatibacter sp.
GGTTTTCCAAGAGCAGATCGCGGCGTGAGTGAAAGAATCGAGAAAAGAGAACAAGAATGAGCCTCAGTGGGCGCAGCATAAGGCCAGTTTTACATGTGAAAGAGCCGAATTGGATACCCGGTTTATGTACTTGATTCGACAACCGATCGTAATTTTGGCGAATCACTACCACAACGACGTCGCTCAGACGGCGCAGTCCGTACCCCAAAAAAATCAATACCGGAACGCGGTTTCACGAATATCTGAGTCGCAACGAACCTTACGCTCTCCCAGTAACGCTATGTATCCGCCAAAAGTAGGATTGGCTGTTTTTATTTACAGCTCCCTGCGCAGAAGCCTGAAAGCCCAATGAATACTTATAGTTATGCATCCAAATAAGGGGTCGACTTCTTTGGTTCCGATCCCCCTCTTTGCCTGCCTCCGCAGCGGCCCGGGAGCCCCCTGTTGGAAGACTTGGCCAGCCAAAATCGACCGTGGACCCGCAGGTCAATCGATTGCGTTGGCTTCCTCCCCTCAGTTCACATCAATCGAGAAATCCGCGCTGACATGTGCACCCTCCACCGCTCCCTCAGTCCAACTGTCGTTGGATCGGAGACTTCCCAATTCGCTGTACACTGCATCTGCAATTGCGCTTTTGCGCATGGACTCCAAGTACCGTCTTCTATACTCGGAACGGCTTAACATGTGCGCGCGCCTCTCCAAATTCGGAAGCAACGGCATTCCAATTGAATCCGATGCCAGTTCGTCTCCTGCGAATTCTCTTCGATCGAATCGAGGCAGGCGGCTTGCGCGCACGCTGGTTTTTGCTTGGGTTTCGATTTTGCTGTGGCCAGTGTTCACCGCAGCAGCTTTTGCGGCATGCACTCCTCCGCCAAAGATGAAGTTGGAAATTCAGGCACGGCCAGGCGCGGAGAAGTTTGCCAATCTCGGCGCCTGGTTTGGAAATCAAAAGCAATTCGGATGTGCTGCCGAGGCGTTTGCATCTGCCGTCAAAATGCAGCCGGATTCAGAGTCCTATCAATACATGTGGGGTCTGAGCCTCTACTCTGCCGGACACATAGCCGAAGCACAGGAACCGCTCCACACTGCGGCGCGCCTCAATTCCAGTGATGTCAGGCCGCATCTCGCATTAGGCGCCGCGCTGGACAAACTCAAGCAGACCGCCGATGCGGAAAGCGAGTGGCGGGCCGCGCTTGCTATTGACCCTGATTCGGAGACTGCACTCGACGCATTGTCACAGGATCTTGTGGACGCAAAAGACTTCACAGCCGTTGTCACGCTGTTGGGAAAACCCGCGGAGACCCGAATCCGCTCCGCATTGCAGAGTCTCAATCTCGGCGTTGCGTATGCGAGCACGGCCAGACTTACCTTGGCCTCCGATGTGCTGCGCGAGGGCCTTAACACTGCGCCCGATTCCCTCCCGCTCGCCGTTGAACTTGCGTTGGTCCTCAAACTCCTCAGCCGAGACGACGAAGCGTATTCGGTTCTCGAACTTGCGCTCCAGCATCACCCCGGCGACCTGAATACCGAGCTTCTCTACTGCCGGATGCTCGTTACTGGCCACTCGGATAAAGCCCCGCAGCTCGCGAAAAAACTGCTGCTGGCTCACCCGAGTAATTGGGAAGTTCTGTATCTGAATTCCGTTCTTGAAATGCAGGATGGTGACTACAAGCAGGCCCGCACCCAACTTGAGCGATCCGTCGCCCAGAATCCGAACGACCCAAAGTCGCAAAAAGCGCTGGGCGATGTTCTCACCCGGCTTCAGGATCTGCACGGCGCCAGGGAACATCTGGAAAAGGCCATCGCTCTTGGCGATTCCGAACCTGAAGTTCAGTACGAACTGGCCAAGGTTCTGCAGAGCCTTGGTGACCGTGAACAGGCGCAGGAGCGGCTGCGCATCTATCAGCAGGTCAAGAAGGCCCAGTCAGACCGCACGCAGGCCGCCGGAAAAGCCGAGGTCGGCGACGAGGCGATGGCTGCGGGTGATGCAGCCAAGGCCACAGGATTCTATCGTGAGGCGCTGGCGGCCAACCCCGATGAACCGCTGCTCTACTACAAGCTTTCCAGAGCGCTCGATAAGACCAACGATCTGATCAACGAAAAAACAGCGCTGCAGCGAGCGATCCAATTGAATCCCAATCTAGCAGAAGCCCAGAATCAGATGGGCTACCTTGCTGTTCGCGGCGGAGACGCCGGTGCGGCCGAAACATATTTTCGCGCCGCCATTCAGGCTTCCCCGTCCTACGTGTCGGCATGGATCAATCTTGCGGCCACACTGGCCAGCGAAACCAAATGGCAAGATGCCCTTGAGGCCGTGAATCACGCGCTTACGATCGATCCTTCCAACGCTGAAGCACGGCAGCTTCAACAATCAATCCAGGCCGCCCAGACAAAACAGTGAGAGCAATCAAGAGGCAACGCGTTTACTCTATGAGCGTTTGTGGAATTGAATCGAAAGAATCCGTCGGTGCCGGTCAATGGCCCCCTCGCATTCGAACCTCGGAGGGGCGCAGGCATTGAAGGAACTGTCTTCCAGCGCTCTCCACTTCTGGTCGCGCCGCCGGCTGTTGCAATCAATCTCCGGCGTCGTTGCATCCACCACATTTCCTGCCGGCGCACCCGCTGCTCCGGCCTCTCCTTTCTCGCAATTCACCGATGTGGCCCAATCTGCCGGACTCATCAGCACGATGCCCTATGGTGAGGGAATCAAAGCTACCTACATCACCGAGATTATGGGAGGTGGCTGCGCCTTCTTCGATTACGACAACGATGGCTGGCTAGATATCTTCATCCTTGGAGGCCGCAGGCTTGAGGGTATTCCGCCCGGCGCGAGCAACCGGCTTTATCGCAACAACCGCGACGGCACATTTACGGATGTAACCAAAGTGTCGGGTCTTATGGATGCCGGGTGGGCTGTCGGCGTTTGTGTCGGTGACTACAACAACGACGGTTTTGAAGATCTCTACGTCACTTACTACGGGCAAAACCGACTCTACCGCAACAATGGAAACGGAACCTTTACCGATGTGACGAAAGAGTCCGGATTGGGCAGCGCGGCCACGCGCTTCGGCTCCGGATGCACCTTCGTCGACTACAACCGCGACGGCCATCTCGATCTCTTCGTCGCCAACTACGCCGATGTTACCGTCGCTACTTTGCCCACTCCCTCGCTAGAGCGGCCTAATTGCAATTTCGAGGGCGTGCCGGTCAACTGCGGTCCCAGCGGCTTGGCTTTCCCAACCAACTTGCTCTATCGCAACAACGGCGATGGCACCTTCACTGACGTCTCAAAGGAATCCGGAGTAGCTGCGATGCGCGGCTCTTACGGTCTTACCGCTGCCGCCTTCGATGTCGACGAAGATGGCTGGCCCGACATTCTGGTAGCCTGCGATTCAACTCCCAGCCTCTTGCTGATGAACAATCACGACGGCACCTTCCGCGAAGAAGCGCTGCTGCGTGGCATCGCTCTCAGCAGCGACGGTAAGGATATGGCCGGCATGGGCCTCGGCATCGGCGACTACGACTGCGACGGCCACCTCGATGTTGTCCGCACTCACTACATGAATCAGGCCACCGGCCTCTACCACAACAACGGCAAAGGTGAATTCGAAGATGCGACTTCGCAGGCAGGAATCATCCACGAGCGCCGCTTCGTGAGTTGGGGAGCGGGATTGGTCGATCTCGACAATGATGGCTATCCGGATATCTTCCTGGTCACCGGTCAGGTCTACCCGGAACTCGATCTAGTAAATCCAAAGTACCCCCGCCAGGGCCCCAGAATCGTGTTTCGCAATCTGGGCGATGGAACGTTTCGTCAATTACCGGAAGAAGCCAGCGCCGCCATTGCCTCACGCCATGTCAGCCGCGGCTGCGCGTTCGGTGACTTTGACAACGATGGCGACCTCGATATCGTCATCATGAATCAGAACGAAATTCCTTCTCTGTTGCGCAACGATGCTCCGTCTGCGAATCATTGGATCAAGATTCGCGTCATCGGAACCAAAAGCAATCGCAATGCCTTTGGATCTCGTGTAACCGTGCGCTACGGCGATAAAGTGCAAGTGCAGGAAGCCATGAGCCAATCGAGTTACGTGTCCTCAAATGACCCGCGCCTGCATTTTGGTCTTGGATCAGTAGAGTCCGTCGACATTGAAATCCGCTGGCCCCTTGGGCTCGTCGAGCAGCACAAGTCCGTCCAGGTCAATCGACTCATTACCTTCAAGGAAGGTACGGGAACCATCGACTCTCAGCCGTTGGTCCCGGCGTCGCCGCTCAGTCACCGCTAGTGAATCTACGATCCAAAAACAGGCCTCAACCATCAACCTACCCGCATGCGCGCTACTTCCCGTCGCTGCCTGCCTTGTCCGTGCGGAACATCGCAATGCCCTCAATCTCGACAAGCAGTTCAGGCCGGCACAGAATCGCCTGGATGCCGGTAGAGGCGGGCAGCGGATCCAGCCCCTGTTCTTTGAAGAACACCGTGCGCCCCGCATTAAAAACGTCATAATCGCGATCAATGTCCCGCAGGTAGCAAGTAGTCCGCACCACATCGTGCCATGTGGCGCCTTCGCTGGCCAGCAGACCCGTGATGTTGTCGAATGTGCGCCGAAGCTGGGCCGGGAAATCTCCTATATGCACGCTCTTTCCATTCTCGTCGATCGAGGCAGTTCCGGAAATCAGCAAAATCGCAACGCCGCCGATATCGATTCTCATTCCACGCGAAAACGAACTAGGCTTGGCATACGCATACGCCTCGTTGAGCATCTCATGATTCGTAATGGCGCGCTTGGCTATCGGCCCGCGTCCAATAGCTTCCAGAATATTTCCAGGTTCGCTCATATTTATCATCTCTCCCGATGCCTTTAGAGTCCCTTTTCAATTTTGCTCAGCGAACCGGAGGTTGCCGCGCTTGCGTCCGTACAAGCCTACATCGAATCACCCTTCTAAGATCAGCAGTATAGGAGACCCCTAGATTGAATCGCAACCTCCTAAAGACTAACCGCAGTTTCTTACGTCTGCCCGAAATTCAGGTCCTTACGTGCTTCTGCGGCGATTTCCTTGCTTTCTCTCAATCACTATTGAAATCCTGTGCCATAAGTAGTGAGGATTTTGCCGCCATTCTTAGGCGCGCGCACAGTTTCATAAATGCCGCGGCCCTCGTCATCATTGAAAATGCCGCACAGTTGACGTCTAATCGGTGGTTCAACGATCCCGGGAGAGGTAAACCCTCTGGGTGTGGTAACTATCGGCGCGCAGAACCAACCCCGAACAGCCCGTTTTCGGCCCCCGGGCCGCCTAAAGTCCAGTATTGGCGCGGAGATTAGGCACAGCGGCGGTCGCAAAAACCAGTGCGTTTAGGTGCCGTCGGACCAGGTAGCGGGAAACCGAATGCATGGATGGACGCTACACACGGGAATCGCAGCTCAACTCGCCCCACCATAGTCTTCGTCGCGACCGGGCCGTCGCGGCCGCGGGCGCAGAGGCCCCTCAATCCGTCTCCGAATCCGTACTTCTTGTCCCAGCTCTACCCCATCATGTACGGGCTCCGTTACCTAGAGCGCTTTCGGGCGGGGTGTTTACAGTTGCGATGGATGTCAGTGGTCTCCCACCCTTTGCGCAAAGAACGCACAAAGGATGGGCCACCCGAAGTTGTGTTAACACTCAACTCGAAAATGCTGTAACGGAACCCTGTCCTTACCGCTATAAAACTGCGCCAAGGACAGAGTTCCCACTTCTCACGACTTACTCACTCTGCTAGTGACTCGCTTCTACTTAGGCGATGCGATTCTTACCAGCAGGATGTCGTGACTGGCGAGTTCGACGGGCTGGTTCTCGGTGAGCGTAACATCCTTGCCAGTCCAGAGGTCCTTGCCCCGCTGGGGGCCGTGGAGGCCGAGTTTGATGAGGCTGAGGTGGAAGGGGTGAGTTGATACGACGTCGGAGCCGGCGTTGAGGACGGCCACGGCGAGCGCTCCTCCTGCGAGATGGCGAGTCCAGACTTCGACTTCACCGTCAGCGTAGGCACGGGTTCCCTCGCGGCCGAGCTTGTCCTGGTCGATTGCGATGACGTCTTTGTTGGTGAGGATGGCCTTGATCTCGGGCTTCATGTTGGGCAGGTCATTTCCGGCGAGAAGAGGCGCGGCGAGTATTGCCCACATGGAGAAGTGGGCGCGGTTCTCAGCCAGGGTGAGATTGCCGTTGCCGACTTCGAGCATGTCGGGATCGTTCCAGTGGCCAGGCCCCGCGTATTTGGCCAGGCCAGCCTGCTGGCTGATGATGTTGTAAATGCTGCCCCAATTGGGCCGCACGTCACCGGTGGTGCGCCAGAGGTTGCCGCCGAGGGCGGGCGCCCACTCCCAAACCGAATCCCATCCGTATTGGCAGAAGGAGTAGACGATAGGGTGGTCGGTGGACTTAAGGGCCTTGCCCATCTTGTCGTAGGCGGCAAACATGAGGTGCATCCGCGCGGCCTCGTCGTCAGGGGCTTGGGCCAGCATGACGTCCTTGCGAAAGCTGCAAAGGTCGTACTTGAGGTAGTCGATGCCCCAGGAAGCGTAGAGTTGGGCGTCCTGGACTTCGTGGTCCAGTGAGGCTGGGTAGCCGGCGCAGGTTTTGCCTCCGGGTCCAGAGTAGATGCCAAGCTTGAGGCCCTTGGAGTGGACGTAGTCGGCCAGAGCTTTCATGTCAGGGAATTTGCTGTTGGTGTGAAGGATGCCGCTGGCATCGCGTTCGCCTTCCCAGGTGTCATCGATGTTGACGTAGATGTAGCCGGCGTCTTTCATCCCGGTGGAAACGATCTGGTCGGCGGAGGCACGAATGTCCTTGTCGGTAACTTTGCCTGCGAAGTAGTTCCAACTGTTCCAGCCCATAGGCGGGGTCAGCGCAACGGCTTTGGAAGGAGCGGCGGCTTTGGCTCGTGTGGCTGTGGCGGCCTTGGGCGCGGGCTTCGGTGAAGGTGTGGTCTGGGCTGAGGCGGTAAACGTTGTCAAAGCAAGAACGGCTAAAGAAAGGGACGCGATAACACGCATGACGTTGATCTCCTGAAAGCTTTTGAAGAGGAATACTATTCCGCTACCGTGCTTTCGGCAAGAGGCGGCTGTTTGCAGGGCCATTCGGATGCGGTGAGCTAGCCGCCAAAACGACATCGTAGCTTCGCCCCGTTAGAACTCCGATGCCACTTGGCACCTTTGGCGATCGACGCCAAGAAAAAATCGATCGCCATCAAGATGGTTTAGCCTCCCTCTATCGCTGAACCCGATGCAGAACCAGAGGGACGGTTGGCGGAAGGCGCATGTTCGGATTTCTGGATGGATCCGATCCATCCGGCGGAGGCCCAATCGCCGGTCGTGGTCCTTCAGGCTCCGCAGGGTGCGGCATCTGCATGCGCGGATCCGTGGTTCGCTGGAGCTCAATGCGGTCGTCCTTCAGCGTTCCCGAATAGCTGCTGGTGCCCACTTTGAAGGACACGTTGCTGCCATTCACTTTGCCTTCCTCGATTGGGGCGCCTGCATCGTTTCCGCCGAAGAAGCCGCCGCCGGCGCCCTCGACCGTCCCTTCAAGATTGGCACCATTCTGCCGCAGAGTGTAGAGCGTGCTGTCGTCGCCCGCGAGGGCCGCGAATCGGCTGGAGGCTCCGCCTGCTCCCGGTATCGGCCTCCATAGGCCGGTGATGCCCGCACCGGTCGGCACTTCGCGTTCCCACACTACCACTTGCGGGCGCAGCGTTGCCGGCTTTGCCGTAATGGTCACGCTCGCTGGCGTGAGTCCAGGAGACGTCGCCTCCACGGTGATGCTGCCGCCAGCCTTCATTGACTGGACAAGCGCCATGCAGAGACCGCAAAAGGCTTTTCGCGATGTGCCTTTATCCGGTTCCTGATTTGTGGGGTCACCGTTGCCGGTGCCGATCAGCCGACCCTTCCCGGAGACATTGAACGTCACTTCGTTATCTGTGATGGGCACAACGCGGCCTTGTGCATCGTGCACTTCTACGGCGAACATCGCCACGTCCTCACCATCAGCGGAGATCTCCATGCGGTCCGCACTCATCACCAGTTTCGACGCAGCGCCTGTAGTCTCGCGCTTTGCCGTCATAACCTGCTTGTCCGCTTTGAAACCCCGCGCCTCAATTGTGCCGGGAGCGTACTTTACGTTCCACGCCAGGTGCGAGTCCTTCTTCATCTCTTTTGCGCCCAGGCTCTCGCCGTTGAGGAACAACTCCACCTTGTCCAGATTCGAATAAACCCAGACCGCGATCTCTTTTCCTTCCATCCCCGGCCAGTTCCAATGTGGAAAGACGTGCAGAACAGGCTGGGCCGTCCACCAGGATTGGTAGTAGTAGAACGAGTCTTTCGGAAATCCGCAGGTATCGATAATTCCGTACTGCGAGCTGATGTTGGGCCACTCGTTCGGCGAGGGTTCGCCGCGATAGTCAAAGCCCGTCCAGATGAAGCCGCCCGAGAGCCACGGCCGCGAGTTGCAGAAGCGCCACCAGCCTTCAGCCGAGGCCCGGCCCGTGGTGGTGTAGGGATCGTACGAACCTACATAACCTTTGCTGAAATCGGTCACGTAAATTCCGCGCGTGCCGACCGCACTTACGGTTTCAGTGCCGATGACCGGCTTCTCGGGATGGGCCTTGTGATAGGCTTCCGCGCCTGGGTCCATGTAGTTGTAGCCCATCACGTCGCACTCCACCAGGCCACCGGCTCCAATGGCCCGGATGGGCGCGATCGACACTGGCCGCGAACCATCGTGCTCGGTCGCCACCGCTTTCATCGCGGTCAAAATCTTCAGTCCCTTGTCAGTGTTCGCCTGGCCTTCTTCATTTCCCATGGACCACATGAAGACGCTGGGATGATTGCGGTCGCGCCTGACCAGATTTGTGAATTGGTTCAAGCCCTCGGGGTTTGAAGACATCATGCGCGTCTCATCGAACACGAGCATGCCCAGTTCGTCACAGGCGTCAAGCAGTTCGGCCGTGGGAGGATTATGCGACGTACGCAACGAGTTGCAGCCCATCTCCTGAAGCTTGCGAATGCGGTAATACTGTACTGCATCCGGCACCGCCGCACCCACGCCGGCATGGTCCTGGTGATTGCATGTGCCTTTCAGCTTTACAGATTTACCGTTTAGAAAGAACCCCTTCTCCGCGTCGAACTTCACATCGCGAATTCCAAATGGCGTTTCGCAGCGGTCCACGATGTCGCTGCCGGCTCTCACTTCCGTCACCAGCTTGTAGAGATTCCTCTCCTCGAGAGACCAAAGCAGTGGCCGCTTCACCACCAGGCTCTGCTTGTAGGTTTGTTCTCCAACTCCCGGAATCGATAAGAACGCTGTAACTGCCTTTCCCGTCTCCTTGCCGGCAGGATCAAGAACAGTCGAAATGACGCGGACGTCCTGAGCAGTTACTCCGTGGTTCTCCACCTCTGTGCTGATGGAGAGGGCAGCTTCGCCGGTCTTAACCTCGGCTGCCACGAAGGCCCCCCATTTCTTCACGTGAACCGGGTTTGTCTTCGTGAGCCAGACATGCCGATAGATCCCCGCCCCTTCATAAAACCAGCCGTCGCTCGACGTGGCATCCACGCGCACCAGCAGAACGTTCTTTCCGCCCGGAGTGGCAAAGTCGCTCACGTCAAAACTGAAAGGATCGTACCCACCGCTGTGACGTCCAATGTAAAAGCCGTTGAAGACCACCATTGTCTCCCGGTAGGAACCGTCGAACTCGATGGTGATTCGCTTGCCGGCGTCCGCGGCCGAAAGCTCGAAGACGCGGCGATACCAACCCACACTCGTCGCCGGATAGGTCCGTCCCAACGGGTAGAATCCTTTACTCGCAAGCGCAGGGTCGTTCTGGAACGGCAGCTCTACAGCCCAATCGTGGGGCAGATCGATCGACCGCCAGTCGCCATCGTCAAACGCGATATTGCCGGCAGGCAGAAAGTTTCCCGTTTTCTGAAACGTCCCGCTTCTGCCCAGCCCAAAGGCAAAGTCCTTGGCCGGGTCGTTCGCATTGCCGGGGTGGAAGCGCCAGCCAAAGTCGAGCAACAGGCGTTCTCGGCCCGCGCCCGGTGTTGCAGGTTTGGGCGTAGCGCCCGCAGGCATCGGGTGAGGCTCTTGCGCAGCAGCTTCAATTGCGGCTCCCACGGGGCCCATGCCCTGGGCCGCCACAGCGGCCGGAGCCAACAGACTGGATTTCAGCAAATCACGGCGTGATAAGGTTTTCATTTTGCCTCCGATGATAGATTCTGAGCGCGGGATTCGTGTACAGCGGTTGCGAGCCCCCTGGAATTTTCATCTGGATAATATACTGAAACACCCTCTTTAGGGGTTTTTCCCGCGAATATGCCGCCCGTTGACCGCTTTTGGGGAAATTAATCTATATCTTTGGCCGAAAGACCATGGGATTCTTCAACTGCAACGTACGTAGGGAAAACCAAGGAGTGATCACAATGAACGACTTTACCAAAATACTTGAGACCATTGCGCACGTGCCGGTCAAGAAACGCGCCATCACCAATCATGAGGTGCTCAACGAATCATTCGCCTATGCCAAGCCGAGCTCGTTTTCACGGGGCATGAGGATCGATCTGAATGGGCTGACCATTCTGCTCATCTCCGGCACGGCGTCGATCGATGAGAGCGGCAAGAGCGTGCATATCGGCGACTTTCGCGCCCAAATGCGACGTACCGTTGCCAATATCAGCGGACTGCTGGCGAGCGAAGGCCGCACCTGGCACGATATTGTGCGCACCACTTGCTACCTGCACGACATCGAGCGCGACTACGATGCATTCAACGAGGAACGTACCGCATTCTTCAAGGAGCTGGGGCTCGATCCGCTGCCAGCGTCCACCGGCATCCAGGCCATCCTCTGCCGGCCTGAATTGTTGATCGAGATTGAAGCCATCGCAACGTTCCGAACGGACAGAACGGCAGTTAGTGAAGAATAGCAGCCATGTGCAAGGGACGGTTGCCGGCCACGGTTTCCATGCCATCGGGTTGAGTGCCGAAAACAATCGAACCTGAGGTTGTGGCTTCGTCCTTGAATTCCTTTCCCATTCCGCGGCTATAAAATGAGACAGGAATTCAACTGGTGCAGCTCGCTTCAGCGACCGAGCGGCAGGTGCGGATGCCGTCTTCAAGAACGCTTGACGGCATTTTCGAGGGTGAAGAGTTGAGGTTTACAGCAAACGGCTCACACAGACCGCGGCCTTCATCTGCGGCAGGGAAATGCCGGCATCTTTTCGGCGCTCTCGGAGTTTTTGCGGCGCTGTTCAGCGTGTCAAGCCACGCGTCGGCTGCGCAGAACGCCTCCGTGCAGCGCTCCGTTGAGGTTACGATCCAGGGCAAAGTTCTCAACTCGACAGGGAGACCGGTTGGAGATGCGTCTGTGCGGCTTGAACGTGAGGAAGTTCCGGTCCACCTGGAGACGAAAACAAATGCTGCCGGTGTCTTCGTATTTTCCGCGCCGGGGACTGGCAGGTATTTCCTAATTGCAGAGAAATCGGGATTGAGCAGTCGCACCATCCCCGTTGCTGCGTTGTCCCAGGGAGAGCAAAAGCAGGTGGACTTGGTCCTCGAAGACTCACCGGAAGCTCATGCAGATTCCATCGGTTCTGTACCGCCTTCCCCTCAAGTCATGGAATTTGCAGACAAGCCAAATTTCACTGTCGCGGGGGTCACGGATTGGACTGCCGCGGGGGGGCACGGGGCGGACACCAGCCTGCGAACCAGCGAGGCTCTCACACACGAGACACTGGCGCTCAAAGCGAACGGGGTAGCTCACTTTGCGGCAGATTCCACTCCCGCTGCCAAAGAAACTAACGGACCTGAAGGCAAGCTGCGCGCAGCCGTTGCCAGTGCCCCCAATAATGCAGAGGTGATTCGTCAGCTCGGCGACTTTTATCTCGATGCCGGCAGATATGGGGAGTCCGTTCCCCTGCTTCAGACTGCTTACCAGATTAATCCCGCCGATCATAAGAACGAATATCGACTGGCACTGGCATTGAAGGGAGCCGGCGATTTCTCGCTGGCCCGTGAACACGTCGGGAAGTTGGTGGCACATGGCGAAAACGCGGATCTGTGTCGCCTGGCGGGGGAGCTTGACGAAACATCGGGCGATTCCTTGGCTGCCGTGCACGAATTTGAGCAAGCTGTTCGCCTGGATCCGAGCGAAGAAAACTACTTCGAGTGGGGCGGTGAGTTGCTTGTTCACCGGGCCATCTTGCAGGCGCAAGAGGTCTTTCAAGACGGGGCAAAGGCATATCCAAAATCGGTCAGGATGCTGACTGCGCTGGGTACCGCTCTGTTTGCCAGCGCCCACTACGAGGAGGCAGCCCAACGCCTCTGCGATGCCTCCGATCTCAGTCCGGCAAACCTCGAGCCCTACATCTTCATGGACAGAATTGAGATGGTGGCGCCCAATCCATTGGCATGTATTGATCAGAGGTTGGCGCGGTTTGTCGATCTGCAGCCCGGAAACTCTTTCGCGAATTACTATTACGCGATGGCAATCTGGAAAGGCAATGCGCAGCCGGCGGACCAGCAGGTTCTGCAACAGGTTGAGACGCTCCTCAACAGAGCTGTGACGATCGACGCCAAATTTGGCGACGCTTACCTGCAACTTGGGAATCTCTATTACTCTCGGCGCAACGCTGAGAAAGCGATTGACTATTACACGAAGGCAATCGAAGTGAAGCCGGAGCTAGTCGATGCTCATTATCGGCTGGCAATAGCCTACGATCGGATAGGGGAGACGGAAAAGGCCAAGCAGCAGTTCCAACTGCATGACGAGATGAAGAAGCAACAGGCGGCTGAAATCGAACGCCAGCGGCGCGAGGTCAAGCAGTTCCTGGTGGGTGGGCAGGCAACTTATCCGGCCGCACACTGAAGAAGCACATTCGATTCCTTGGAGCGATCTTCCTTTCTCGGCTCCAAATGCGCGCTACATCGATGAAGGTTTGAGTGTTGCGAGTATCCCTTGCCCTTCGCGAATGGTGAGGATCTGATTCGCCTTAATCTGCTCGAATCGTTCGATTTTCTGTGTGGTCGGCCATTTGACTTCAATCGTATCCACAGTCTTGACCTTGCCCAGACCGAAATGGAGGCGCAGGTCGTTCTGCGACATGACGCTTGTGCCGCTCTGCACTTCGTCCATCTGCGTATGTTTGCCGGTGGTGACTCGCACGCGCGCTCCAATCGCAGTGCGATTGCATAAGGTCCCTACCAACTTGATCTTTATCCAATTCTGTTTGTTGCCCCCGACATTGCGAAGGAGCGAAGGTAGATCGTTCATGTTCAAGACAAGGACATCCATGCAGCCATTGTTGTCATAGTCACCAAAGGCCGCCCCGCGGCTGGAGAAACGCTCACTGATACCGGGACCCATCAGCGACGAAACGTCCTGGAAATGGCCGTTGCCGAGATTCCGATACACCAGTCGCGGATTCTTGAATGTTTCCCCGAAATTGTAGGCGTCAACCTGCGGGTAGACGTGTCCGTTGACCTGAATAATGTCCGGCCAGCCATCGTTGTCATAATCGATAAAGCCGCATCCCCACGCTACATAGCCTTTGTTGATCCCGACGCCGGAAGTGGACGACAGGTCGCTGAAGGTACCATCCCCGTTGTTGTGGTAAAGATTGCTGGTGTCATCGACAAAGTTGGTCTTGAAAATGTCGAACCAGCCGTCGCAGTCGTAGTCGGCTACGGCGAGGCCCATTCCCGCCTGTTCGTTACCGTCCTCGTTGTAAGCGCAACCGGCCATTACCGCCACATCGGTGAACGTGCCGTCATGATTATTGTGGAATAGGATGCTTGGTTCGGAGTCCACCGCGACATAAATATCCGGCCACCCGTCGTTGTCGAAGTCATAAGAAGTAGCACTAATGGAGTAGCGCGGCCCGGGTTTGAGAATTCCCGCCTTCTCTGAAACGTCTGTAAAAGTGCCGTCTCCGTTGTTGTGGTAGAGCAGGTTTGTATCCCCGGGAAGTCCGCGAGGACCACACATTGTGGGCACACCTTTCCACTGGCAGAAACTCATGTCGTTTGCGGATGGAACCCTGTCCGGATCCAGCTTGACGAAATTGCATACGAAAAGATCGAGGTGACCGTCCCGGTCATAATCGAGGAAAGAACAGCCTGTGCCCCAGCGACCTTTTTTCTGCGCAAGGCCGGACTTGTGCGTAACATCGGTGAAGGTGCCGTCTCCGTTGTTATGAAACAGAATGTTATGGCCCCAGAAGCAGCAAAAGAGATCATCCCATCCGTCGTTGTCGTAATCGCCTACGCAAACCCCTGTCTGCCACCCAGTACGCCCCAGTCCCGACTTATCCGTGAAATCGGTAAAGGTGCCGTCGCGGTTGTTCTTGTACAAGTGAGAGATCGGCTCCTTGCCTGCCGGCCAATGAGCATCGAGACGATTTCCATTGGTCAGATAAATGTCCAGCCATCCGTCATTGTCGTAGTCGAAAAAAGCTAGTCCACTTCCCTTGGTTTCAACGATCAGCCGCTTGTTGGCGATGCCGCCCCATACATTCGGAATTTTCAGACCGGCTTGCTGGGCAACATCCACAAACTGAACCGGAGACGAAGCGGACTCCGGTACGGCGGCTTCCACGACGAGCGGATTCTTCCACTTCCAAAGTGGAGTCATTAGAGCATCGGTGAGTGTGCTGCCGAGCACGAAAAGAGATGATCCGAGGAAGCGCCGGCGGGGAAAGATCATAGATGGCGATGATTATAGCAATCGAGGCAGTCCAGGAAAGAACCGGCCAGCGAGCCGATAGAATTGCCCTGCATGGTATGCGTAGCATGATCGACCAAGACAATCGTCAACCCATCAACTTCGCGGCCTGGCCATGCGACGATAAGCGGAATTCTTATTGATCAGAGGTACAACTGCCCATCCTGCCGATGCCGTTTCACGCAATCATCAACTCGGTCATCGCAGCGATTGCAGGGCCTGAGTCGCGGCCGGATTCCCGGGTTGCAGGCGTAGCAACTCCTGCAACACTTGTCTAGCTTTTTCCATCTCGCCGCGCATCCCGAAGAGGCGGGCAAGATTGAGATAGGACTGATCGTAGCTCGGAGCAACGCGGATGCCTGTCCTGAATTTCTCCTCGGCCTTGGAGTAATCCTGTGCCCGGACGAAGAGAACGCCGAGGTTGTTCAAAGCTTCGGGATAATCCGGTCGCAGGTCAATCGCCTTGCTCAAAAAGTCCGATGCCAGTTGCATCCGATTTTGTTGCGCATAAAGCATTCCAATGCTGTAGTTGACTTCAGGATCGTTGGGTTGAATCTCAAGCGCATGGTTGAGGCATTCCTCTGCCTTGGGGAAATCCCGCTGTCGCCGGTAGACGTTGCCTAGATTCAGGAGCGCAACTGCGTACCTGGGCCGCAGCAACAGCGATTGCTGGAAATCCTGAATGGCCTCTTCCGCATTTCCTTTCTGCGCGGCCATCATGCCAAGATTGTTCAATGCTTCAGGGTAGTTTGGACGCAGCTTCAAAGCGCGTTCAAGGTAAGTTTGCGCCGCAGGAAAATCATTTTTTCGCAGGCTGAGCGTACCCAGGTTGTAGTAGGCATCTGGGTCGTCCGGCTTGGCGGCGACGACCTCCAGAAAAGACTCCATAGCCTGCTGCAGATAACCTTGCTGGAACAGGGCCACTCCGTATGTAAAGTCATTGCGGTGAAATGCGCCCTGGTACAGTTCCCCTTTGAACGGAATCGCTTTCAGGATGCGAGCTGCTGAAGTAGCAGGCGCCGACCCGACATCCTCGATGAGACGCCGAGGATCGATCGGCCCCTGGTACACCTTGACGATCATTCCCTCCGTATCCAGCAGGAAAGAGGTCGGAATTCCCAGGTTCCTGCGGCGGTCGAAGAGGTGACGATAGATGATGTTATAGATTCCGGCCGTATCTTCGTTGGCAAAAAGGACCGGAAAAGAAAGCGCTTGCTGGGTGCCGAACGACCGCGCCTCTTGCGTGCCGGCCACCTCGTCTACGTTGATTGCCAGGATTTGCAACTGTCTTGTGGCCAGCTCTGCCCGGTGCCGATGGAGAAGCCGCAACTGGTCGAGAGAGAGTGGAGAGGTCGTCGCCCAGAAATTGAGAAGTAGAAAGCTTCCGCGGAACGATTGCAGGTCATGGATGTTTCCGGCAAGATCAGGGAGGGAGAACGCGGGCGCCCTCAAGGGGTCGATGAGCCATGTTTCCACCTTGGACGGGAGCGGTTCCAAAGCCGCCGGCGGTCCCGCCTGCGCGTACGCTGCGGCGGCGAACGGCTTGGCCATGAATTCAGCAGAGCCTTCTTCGATCTCAATGCGATGGTTGACCGGCAGACCTTCGAACTGCTGAGTGAGCCCATTGGGCCAGCGGATGGTGGCACGAACCGGCCCTGTTGTTTCTCCCACGCCAAAGAACAGCTCCTTGGAGTGCTGAGCCAGAAATCCTGATCCTGCCTGAAGATACTTTGTTTGGCGAAGTTTGCCCGCTTCGACAGTGATTGCAGTTCCGATGGCGTCGCGATTGCTGGTATGCCCTCGCAGACGGAATGCCATGGAGTGGCCAATGTCTTTCATCGAATTGTGCAATATCCGCAGCTGCGGAGCGTTGCGATTCTTGAGGATTACCTCAAGCCGTCCGTCGTGATCCAAATCGGCAAGAACAAACGTGCGGCTATCCTCAAGAAAGTCCAGACCCACGGGGCCGGAAACCTCGGAAAACGTGCCGTCGCGGTTGTTGGCAAACATCACATTTCTTGCATAGCCGTGCCAGGTCAAGTCCGATCGAACTAGTTCGTTGATGGCGTTCCACCCACGCTCGTAAGCGGGCGCGCCGGTAGCGTCTTCTGACGACTTGGCTACCACCTGCCGCCAGAAAAAGCTTGCCATGTCGGTACGATCCAGACCGGAAAGGTACCCGTTGGCGACATAGAGGTCAGAGTAGCCATCATGATCGAAGTCCCAGAAATCCGAGGACCAGGACCAGCGGCCCATTTCGACGTTGGCCTGATGGCCCACGTTCTGAAACGTTCCGTCTCCGCTATTTCGATAGAGGGCATTGCCTCGCGCGTGCCTCTGGTAGAGTTCGCGGATATTCTGCGGCGCCTTTTCGTGAAACTGCTTTTGTTCTGAAACCCTTTGGCCTGCGGCCTCCCACATGCTGGGGACGTAAACATCCTGGTGGCCGTCGTTGTCGTAATCGCACCAGGCGCAGCTCATGCCGGCTCCCACACCCTCCACATTGGCCTGGTGTGAGACAACCGCGAATGTCCCATTGCCGTTATTGCGATAAAGCTGGGAGCTGCCAAAATCGTTGACCACAAAAAGATCGGGCAATCCATTGCCGTTCGAGTCGCCCCAGGCGCAGGAAAAACTGTAGCGGTCGTTATCCGCATTCAGTCCTGCCTCTTCGGTCCGCTCTTCAAAAACTCCGTTTCCTTCATTATGGAACAAACAATTCGGGGGACCATTGCGGGCGTCGTAATAGGGAATTGGATAGTGATACTGGTCGAGTCCCAGGTAGTACATGTACATGCAGAAGTAAATATCGAGGCGTCCGTCGCGATCGTAGTCAGCGACAGCGGCGTGCGTGAACGTTCCCTGCGGAGGACTGGCAAACTTGAAGGCCTCGCGCTTCAGGGAAAAGGTTCCGTCGCCTTGATTAAGAAAGAGCAACGGGCCGGTGCCGCAAACGACAAGAAGGTCCTGAAGTCCCAGATTGCGAAAGTCGGCGAACAGCGCGCAAGCGGTGTTATCGAGCACGCCGACTCCGGCCTTTTCCGTTACGTCTTCAAAAGTCCCGTCACCGCGGTTGCGGTAAAGCCGATTGGGTAGTCCGGCCGGCTGGCAGACATAGAAATCGTCGAAGCCGTCGTTGTCGAAGTCGCCCACGGCAACGCCATTGTTGGAGTAAACATCCACGCCAACTGCGCCGTCCAGGATCGTGCGCCAATAGTCGACGCTGCGCATCATCTGCTTGTTATAGGAGTCGGTTGCACCTAGAGCCTGATGCGTGACGTCGATAAACACCGGCCCGCGCGCTACGCTCAGCATTTCTTCGCCGGCCTCCCATCGATGCGCCATCCACGCTGCTGCTTCATCGCGAGACCACTCGGTGCGCCATGAACCGACGCGCTCCTCGCGCGATTGATCGTTGCGGGTGGCCACGATGTCATAGCGGATTTCCAGGCGAACCGTCAGCGGAGTCGCGGCAATTTCTTCGATGCCATAAATTTCGAATTCTGCCGTCTCCACCCGCGCCAGTTGCCCCAGCCAGCCCTCGAGGCTCTGGAGAAATCGCTCTCGTCCAGGGACGGGCTGCGCAGCAAACTGCCTTCGCACCACATCGACACCGTATCCGGAACGCAGCGGAGTTTGCCCGGTTGGAATCAGCGGGGAGGCTGCAATCATTGGGTGCAGTGACTTGGCCAGGGATGAAATGCCGCGGATGGATGCCTTGAGATTCTGGCTCCATTGTTTGAGGAGAGTCTCAACCTCAACGGCATATCTCTCGGTGATGTACTCGTCCGAACCCGGAGCAACAAGGCTGAGAACATTCGCCAACGGAGATTTGTCTGGATAGTGAGGCGTCAAGCGAACGTCGAAGAAAGGGAATGCGGGATTCCGATCGGGGTTGCTTTGAGGCTGGGCGAAAAGCAACGGGGATATATGGAAGGGCGAAGGACGCAGCAGCAACGGCGCAAGACTCAGGCTTTTGAGCAATCTCCGCCTAGATAGTCTTTGATTCTCGTTTTCGGGATGCGTCATGCTTGGGGGTCCGTTTTGCAAGTTATGTGCCCGCAGAATAGCACCACGAGCAGATGCGAACCAAGGCGCTGCGATTTGAGCGCGCATGCCGCGGTTACCGAGCTCTCGAACTTGAAGTCGCTGCTCTCAAGTGTGTTCTTTCCCGAAGAAGAATTTGCCACTCGCAGAGCTGGCAAGAGAAGGTGAATGGAAGAGCCGCTCTATGCCATCCAGGCGCGGAGCGCGCTGCCAAGCCGGCCAAGCGGTACAGGTTCGGTTTCCTTCCAAAGGGCAAATTCCGGCGGAGCGACCACATAGGCCTGAGACAGGCTCTCGGCCACGCACACGCAAACAGAGGAGTGCTGGTATTCCTGGTACCGATAGGCAGCCAGCCACACGTAGAGCGCCAGCATTTGTGCGTCCAGGGCGCTGCCCGGTAAGTCGTCGACGGTGGGAAGGGGATTCACCTGGTCGGGGTTGTCAAAAATGGCCACGCCAGTGAAGGGCTTTGGCTTGCTGCGCACTCCGAATTGCGCAGCCAGGAAAAAAGGACGGGCGCGGCGAAACGCTTCAGAGGCCGCCCACTGGACGAAAGAGTTGCCAAAGATGACGGCGCCGTTCCCACTCAGATAAAGCGCGCGCACGAACTCGCGAATTGCCGGCACCGCCGCTACTTCGGCAGGGCACCACGGGATGACGTCGACTGTCCGCAGATGATCGAGCACCTCATCTGCGCCGCCAAGGTCCTTGGGTATCGTGTTCATCTCGTGCGAGAAGTTCTCCCGGTAGCGGTCCAGTCTTGCATAGCCGAGAATGGTGGCGGTTGCAGGGGCCGTGATAGACGGGGTGCTGTTCAGAACGCTATCGACCAAGCCCTTTCCAGCGTCGATGATCCAATTATTCGCAGGCGAGGAATCGTGACGGCTTCTGACTATATCCAGAAGTCCCGCGCTGCGACCTCCGTTATTGTCGGGCTTGCCTGTCAAAAGAACTTCGAAGGCGGTGTTCGAACTGTCGGATTGCGAGAGGTCCAGCTTGATGGGATGGCCGATTCCCTGCCAGCGGCGCCACACAGTTTCCGCATCGACGGGAAGGTCCAGTGGAATATCGAGCAAAACAAGTTTACGTTCCGATTGAACGGCTGCACCGTTGGTCTTGAACGTACTCGCATCCGCCGCGTCGTAGACCGCCTGCACCGCCTGCCGCCAATCCTGAAAGTAGGGTGAAGCAGCCAGAAGGGAGGAGTTCTGCATGGTCTGTTCGTTGGTGGAGAAATGCCAATGGCGGACCCCCATTTTGTCTTCAACCTCAACCACATTTCGGAACAGGTCCGTCGATTGATCGGGACTGAGGCCCGCGACGAAAAGAAGTAGACGCTCAACCGACTGCCTTTCGTTAGGGAAGAGGTATTTCCATTGGTTAAGCTGCTGATTGACGAAGGGAAGAAAGGTCAGCGGTATGCGTTTCAGCAGGCCCTTGCTCAGAGCGTCTTGAAGTTCTTCCGGCAATGTTGGCTCGATCCCCATACTTCCTTCCCGGCTCAAAAATCCCGCCCCACGCAGCTCAACCTGAACTGGCTAGCTGCGAATCTCCGCAATCCTTCGGCCTTGCGCATCCAACTGCGGGCAACCCAGCAGGCTCGCCAAGGTGGGACAAATATCAACGTGCCGAATGGGACGCTCGATCGTTTGAGGCTTGTCCACGCCCGCGCCCAAGGCCATCATCCAGGTGTCTCGCGTTGATTCTGAATTGGCGCGATGATTGAAGAATCCGTTCGTCGATGATCCATCTGGATCGCGCCCGAATTCTGGCAGGAGGATCATGGTGGTTTGATCCCGGTAGTCGGGATTGGCCTCGATCTCCTGCCACAGTTGGTAGATAAGGCGATCGGCAGTCTTGATGCCCGAAATGTGCAGAGCATAAGAACCAAAGTGCGCTGCTTCCACGTCGGAGAATGCGACGACCAGCACTTGAGGTGCAAACTTGCGCATGATTTCGCGCGTCATGAAAAACGTGAGTTCGTCTCCTGACGTCGGGCCGCCACTGTGCACAAACTCGGCGATCGCGTTTTGAATGGTGCCTCGTACGCGCGGATCGAGCTGGTTGGAGGCGTCAAACACGTTCCAGCCCAACCCCTCGTAGTTGCTTCCTTCCATGGCGCTTTCAAGTTCAGTCTCAACCTTATTCCGGTCTGCCAAGTTTGCGGTTCTTCCATTGCGAAGAGCGTCTACCACAGCCATGAGCATCAGTTGCTTGGGAAACACGACGTTGGCGCCATACGCCGGACCATAACCTGAATCCGAACTGGCGCCTATCAGGCTGGTCAGCGCCTTATTGCTGGCTACAACCCAAGTGTCGCTTCGATCGACGCCGAGTCCTTTGCGGAATTGCTCAAATAACGTTGGAGTAGTCGGAGCAATCTTTCCCCAGTCGTCCACATGTTGCCAATTGCCGGTGAGAATGCTGGAGATCGCGTTGAAGTGCGCTGTCACACCTTCGTTGCGTGCATGGCTATAAAAGAGCGACCGGGGAAGCAGGTCTGCCGACAGGTGCGGAATGTTCACCATGCCCTCAGACGAAAAAGTCTCTTCGCGACGCACGCCGCCAAGAACGACCACAACGACCTTGTGCCCTGACCCCGCTAAATTGCGCGCTTTCTGGTCCGCGCGTGCCCCGGGAACCAGCAGGCCGGCCATCAGCATTCCCGCCGCATGCAGGAACCTTCGCTTGGAAGGATCAACAAGTGACCCCGGATCGACAACGAACTCGGAGCCAATCTCAGCGCCCGGGCAGATTTCGTGCTCCATAAGCTAACCTCGCATGGTAGATCTCACGGCGAGTTCGAGTATGTTCCTGGATTTCAGGCCAAGCCTGCGCGAATTATAGTGGCAGCACCATGTCTTATCAATGCAAGTATTCAACCCGGCCACTGAGTGTATGCCAGCCATTTTTGTCTAAATTGCATCGGAATTTGAGCGCCGCGATCGAGACGTGCAGCTCCGTGCGGGGTGGAATCCGCCCGGTTCGGCGCCAGATTTGGAACCACAAAGGCCTACTGATTGTTTGTTACATCGGATGGATACCGCTCCGCCTCGCATTTCCCGTCCCCCCATCAGCATCGAGGATGGAACCCTTTGATAGCCCACTGACTCCAAACGGATAAGGTCAATCACAGGCTCCCGGGGCAATCCAACAATTTTGCTTGACAAAAAAAATATTAAGCTGATAGCGTAGCTCATCTTTCTGTAGAGGCATTTGGCTGCCTCATGTTTGTAAAGGCTTTCAGTTGCCACAAGCCGACGATGTGGTCCAGTAGGTCGCTGGACAGTCATCTCACCCAAACGCAAACCGCCAGAACCGAAATTGCAAAGAATCAACGATGAAAGATCACGTTATGAACACGGAGGATATTCGGATGGGCCTTGATCGCAAAACCTTCAAATGGATGAGGCAGTTTGGCTGCCTGATCCTCGCATGTGCATG
>DASRLI010000145.1:0-6293 GCA_035648535.1 Occallatibacter sp.
AAACCGACGAGATATAACCGCAACCGGCCGGGTCACGCTCAGTCTGGGACATCGGGCTGGATGCACGCCAAACAGCTTCCCCTTACGGGGAGCAGGGGGGAGTTTTTTCGCTTGACATCCTCTCTCATAGGAAAACTCACAAGCAGGGCAATCCCCGCACCGCCCGCCAGATGGAAGCGGCCTACAAGACGGCGCTTGCCAAAGGGGAGGTAGGCATTACCGAGCGGAAGCCCATCTCGACTCTGGCGGACTACATCGAGAACCGCTTCACCCCTTGGGCGCGGGCGACCTTTGAGCAAGCATCCCCGAAGAACCGGACGGGCTGGTATCGGACGAAACTTGCGAACATTTTCAGCTATAAGCCGCTAGTGAGTCGCAAACTGGACAGCATCACCAGCGAACACGCTGCGGACTATGCGGCGTACCTGCAAACGAAGGGATGGCAGCCTAGCTCTGTGAATAGCTCTCTCCGCGTTCTTCGGCGTGCTTTGCGGTTGGCGGTAGAGTGGGGCATCACTGAGTCCGCGCCAAAAATCAAATTGCTCAGAGGCGAGCACCACCGGGAGCGCGTCGTGTTGCCGGAAGAGGAAGCGCGGTATCTGGCAGCGGCGGGGGAACTCATGGCCGATATTGCGACCGTGCTTATAGACACGGGGATGCGGCCGGAAGTGAACTCCCGCCTTCGGTGGGAATCTATCGGCTGGTCGAATGGACAGTGCGGAACGCTACAGGTGAGTATAAACATCGATTACATATCCGAGTGGCTTTACCAGAATCGCCAGCTTCACTGGACCCGAAACGGTGAAGTCCGGTAACTTGCAGGAAGCTGAAAGACGCTATTCACCGTGCTGATTTGTTGAGCCGGAGCACATAGCACCTTGTCAGCCACTTCACCGGCCGATATCGGCTTGCTGAAATAGTATCCCTGGATCTCATCACATCGATGTTCCCGCAAGAAGGACATTTGCGATTCAGTCTCGACACCTTCGGCGATGACTTTCAAATTCAGGCTTTTGGCCATGTTGATGATCGCGGTCGTGATTGCAGCGTCGTCGGAATTGGTCGAGATATCCCGGATAAATGAGCGGTCGATCTTGAGCTTGTTAACGGGAAACTGTTTCAAATAGCTGAGGCTCGAATAGCCGGTCCCAAAGTCATCAATTGCGAGCTTCAGCCCCATTTCCTTCAATTCCTGAAGAACCGAGAACATCACATCCTCGTTGGACAGCAGCAGGCTTTCCGTAAGCTCCAGTTCGAGATATTGGGGCGGCAGGCAAGTCTCCTGAAGAACCTTCTTGATCAGTTCGCAGAAGCCTTCCTGGCGAAACTGGACTGCAGACACGTTGACCGCGACCGGCACGGTGTAAATTCCATCGTCTAGCCATTTCCGAGCTTGAGAGCAGGCCGTCTTGAGTACCCACTCGCCAATTGGCAGGATCAGGCCGGTCTTTTCTGTAATTGGTATGAACTTGTCTGGCGGTACGAGGCCCAACTTTGGGTGCTGCCAGCGAATCAACGCCTCCAGTCCGATGATCCTTCCGCTGGAAATCTCCATCTGCGGTTGATACACCAGGAAGAATTCCTCTCTCTCGATTGCCAGCCGCAAGTCGTTCTCCAGGGTCAATCGCTTCACAACCTGAGTGTTCATATCTTCTTTGAAGAACTGGAAATTGTTCCGACCATTCTCCTTGGCAGTGTACATCGCCTGATCGGCATATTTGATAAGGGTATCGCAGTCGTCGCTGTGCTGAGGGAACATACTGATGCCCAAGCTGCAACTCGTATTGAGCGAGTGGCCCTGGACCACGAACTTTCCGGTAATGGTTTTCACAATTCGCGAAGCCGCAGTTGCCGCTTCAGCTTCGCCCTTCACGCCGCTGAGCACGACGACGAACTCGTCGCCGCCCACTCTGGCGACGGTATCCTGTTCCCTGACGCATCCCTTAAGCCGCGCAGCAACATCTTTCAGAAGACGGTCGCCCAATGTGTGACCTAGCGAATCGTTGATGAGTTTGAAGTGGTCGATATCAAGAAACAGGAGCGCGACTTGCTCGTTTCTCCGGCGAGCGCCGGCGACTGCTTTCAGCAGTCGATCCTTGAGAAGGGTCCGATTTGGCAACTCTGTTAAAGCATCGAAGTAAGCCAGGAACTGGATCCGTTCCTCGGCGGCCTTGCGGTCTGTAATGTCGCGAAAATACCAGATTCTACCTCTACGGCGGCTCTTTGAGTCAATGAGAGGCGCAGAGTACCGGTCGAACGTCTTGCCATTTTTGAGCCTGACTTCATCTCTGCTCCTATCGTCCGGATGAGCGTATAGATACTTGATCCTCTCGAAAAAGGCGTCGTTGTTCTCGACAATATCCATCACGTACTTGCGAACGATGAGATCGTCCCCAGAACTCAGCAGTTCGTCCGGTATTCCAAAGTGGAGGCCGAATTGCCTGTTTGCGAGGATGATATGATCGGACCCGTCGACGGCTAGGATGCCATCGATTGTTGTTTCAGATTGCGCCTCCAGCAGCGCCGTTTTGAACAACAAGGCTTCCTCAGCCTGCTTGCGTTCAGTGATGTCGCGCACAGTGGCCAGCAGTATCCGTCTTCCGCTCAACGTCAATGCCGTAAGGCACACCTCAGTCGGAAAGACCTCCCCGTCTGTGCGCTGGTGCAACCACTCAAAACGTTCCTTGCCATTCAGAAGTGCTGCAGCAATCCTTTGTTTGGCCGCGATCTCCGATGGTGTCCCATCGGGTTGATTTGTGGGCGAAACGTCAGCCGGGTGCTTGAAGTCGCCCTTCCTCGCGAATCCGAACATCTCAAGGGCAGCCGCATTGCAGTCCAGATAGCCCGTCTCATCCAGCAGCCAGTACGCTTCGGCCGAGCCCGCAAACAACGCTCGATATTTGTTCTCGCTGTCCTGCAGCATCTCCCTGGACCGCTTTTGCTCTGTGATGTCATACGCCGCTACCAGCATTGCGTCGATCCCTTGGAAGTCCAGATCATGGCTCACAATTTCGGCGTCGATGATTGCGCCATTCTTTTTACGATGTCTCCAAACTCCTGGTTTCTGAAGTCCGTGATCTCGCGTCGCGATGTCCTGCAACAGATCGGGAATATCTTCCTCGGGACGGATGTCGGCTACAGTCATTGCCAAAAACTTCTGCTCTGAGAAGCCATATTGCCGGATTGCTGCCTGATTCACTGCCAGAAAGCGAAGAGTGTTGCGATCGAAGACCCACATCGGGAATGGGTTACTTTCAAAGAGGAGCCGATACTGCACCTCAGACTTCCGCAACGCTTCTTCCGAACGCTTTCGATCCGTGATATCCCGCGCAATCGACGAAGCTCCCACCACCACACCAGTAGAGTCTGTGATTGGTGAGACGGAGAAAGAAATGGTAATCTGCTTTCCGTCTTTCCTCACGCGAATCGCTTCCATATCGGCGACCTCGTGGCCGCTTCCAACCCTTTCCAGGATTTGCCGAAACTCATTCGAGCGGTCCCCGGGGGCCACAATATTGATCGACCTTCCGATAGCTTCTTCGACGGTGTATCCGTAGATCCGCTCCGCGCCGTGATTCCAGGATTCAATCACACCTCCCAGCGTCAGCGAGAGGATCGCGTCGTCCGAACAATTCACAATGGCCGCCAACCTGCGATTTTGCTGTTCTGCTCTTCGGAGCTCGCTGATATCGGTCATGGTGCCTTTGATCACCGGACCTGTCCCATCTTCGCGCGTCAGCAGAGTTGCACTGTTCAGTACCCAGACCGGGCTCCCGTCCTTTCGTTTCAAGCGTTGCTCGAAATTCGTCAAGCTTTTCTCGGCTTGCAGCCGCTCGATGAATCGGACTCGATCCGAGGTGCTGAAGTAGCCGACATTGACCGAACTGCCGGTCACTTCCTCGCGCGATGAGTATCCGAACATCTGGCAAAAGGAGACATTGCAATCCAGAACCCGGCCGTCAAGAGCCGTTCTGTATGCTCCTGTCAGACTTCTTTCGAACAACAATTTGTAGCGGGCCTCGGTCGACGCGATCTCAAGACGAATTTGCTCTTCGTTCTTCAAGACATAGAGGCTAACGATCGAGACCAACAACGCTGCGAAGAGAATGGTGATGGAATGAGAAGCCCAAATTTGGCCATTGGGGTAAAGGGTCATCTTGGATACGTCGAAAACGCACATGATGAAGCCTGTGATCGCAGTCGCCCTCAGTGCACGCATAAAGGTGCCTGACCGACGTGCCGCCGTCGTTGCGTCGGTGTTGAGCACCCTGTGGCCACGCGCAAACTTCAGGGAAGTAACCCCCACAGCGATGGACGACATCGCTATCAAGCCGGTCATGGCCAGAGTCGAGGTGTCAATTGCCTTCAAGAAGGCGAGAGAAACGTGAGAGACACTTAAGCGGACCTGCGCAATCGAGCACCCAAAGATAGCGTTCGGCGAATCAGAGGCAGTTCCTTGTCCGTGACAGGTTGTTCTCGCCAAGATCAAGAAGAGAGCCCCTGCAAATCGTTGGTGCCAGGTTTTTATGGATGCCAGTCTCATCAACAAACCTCTAATCCAACAGGCATCTCATTGGTTGGAACTTGCCTCAGCCCGGAAGAGCCTGCAAATTAATGAACACTCCTCAACGAGCAAAGGACGCCCGTCTAGTTAAGTCCAATTGTCCAAAGGATGTAACTCCCCGATAGTTGCACGGAGTAATGTGACGTAAATCACAGCAAGTCCGCGGTTTTTAGACAATACTACCGATACACGGCGCCATGCCCAAAGGCGGCTGCGGAAGGCTGAACAGAAAGCCCTGCAAATAATCGCAACCTTTCCGGCCCAGGAACTCCAGTTGCTCCTGGGTCTCAACGCCTTCGGCAAGTACCATCATGTCCAGCTCATGGGCAATCATGATGATCTTTTGCGCCATTACACGGTCGCGGTCGTTCACGAGCATATTCTGAACGATTGCCCTGTCGATCTTCAGTTCCGTTGCCGAAATCTTGCGGAGTTGCTGAATCCCGACGCAGCCGGTTTCGTAATCGTGGACGGAAAGCTGGAAATTCTTCATCCTAAGGCGGGTCAGCACATCGAGCGTGGGCGGCTGTTCGTTCATGATTTCCGTCCCTGCAATCTCGACAACAACGTTGGCGGCTGGTACGCCGTGCTTCTTCGCCAGGGACACAAGAGTGTCTGGGAACCCAACGTCGCGGAGGGAATCCATCACTACATTCAGGGCCAAACGGGATATCCGGTGGTCCTTGTCCGCGAACCGTCTAACTTCAGACAGTTCAAGGTCTACAATCAGCCGTGCAAATTCATCGAAAATACCCAGATTCTTTATGCCGGGGAGGAAACTGTCAGGAAAAGTCAGGCATCGTTTCGGATGCATCCAGCGGACAAGGGCTTCGAGTCCGACGACCTTACTCGTAGCAACGTCGATCTGCGGCTGATAGTGAAGCACAAATTCATCGCGTTCGACGGTGCGTCTCAGCTCGTCGTCATCAAAGTCGATTCCCGAGTCCTGCTGGACCACTGTCGTGTCCTGCCGCAGAGCATGCTGTCGCAGCAGATTCTCCAGTTCAGTCGGTCGGAATGGCTTGTGGAGGTGGCCAGCAACGGAGAGACCGTGAGTGGCTGCTAGTTTCTCAACGGTCTCGATTGCCTGTTCGCCATTTCCGCTCATCAACACGATGCTTACCTTGCAGTGCTGTTCGCTCAGTAGCTAGGAACACCTGATTCTGACCCGAAAGTACCATTGACCGTAAGACAAGGCAACTTTAGATTACCTGTGCGCTCTCATTTTTGTTCTTATCACTTATCACTCAATTATTAAGAGCCAGAATCGGCTCGGGTAGGTTTGGCGTACCGTAAGTCCGCCATTGTCCCGGCTGAGGAGGACTGATGATTATCGCTTTGATAGAAATTGGCGCAATTGCATCTTTGGCAGTTTATCTTGGATATTGGAGAGCCGGTGTACGCCGCCGGCGGGCCCAGGCGTGGGATAGGCTTGTGGTCCAACTGCAACCGAACTGGATTGCCCGCGAGTTGGGTAATCAATCCTCTTGGAATGAAGAGCAGGATGCCACGCCTGAAGAGATATGGCGGCGCGTTCAAGGCGCTAATGGATTGTGGGCAATGTATGAGCATGCCGGTGTAATGCTGAATATGGCCGACTATGCCGCCCGCAACAGCGACTCGGTGGACCGCGAGCTTCTCGCGGCGTTTCGCAATGACGCGATGCAGATTCGAGTCTGCGTCCTGACAGCGCTCGCAAGATATGCTTGCAGCCAGATAAATGAAAACA
>DASRLI010000146.1:0-3586 GCA_035648535.1 Occallatibacter sp.
CGGCATGGCATCGGAATGTCGGCAAGCGGCTGGTCAAGTCGCCTAAGGTGTATGTGCGCGATAGCGGCATTGCGCACGCGCTGCTCGGCATTCGGGACAAGGAAGCTCTGCTCGGTCATCCGGTCGTCGGCCAAACCTGGGTGAGCTTTGTCATTGAAACACTGATCACCGCAGCACCAGACGGAACCGAGGCACACTATTATCGAACCTCCAACGGAACCGAGGTGGATCTTCTTCTCACGCTTCCCGGCGGAGAACTGTTGGCCATCGAGGTCAAACGCTCTTCGGCGCCGAAGAGCGAGCGTGGTTTTCATTCCGCCTGCGCCGATCTAAATCCGCAGGAGCGATTTTACGTTTATCCAGGCCCCGAGCGATTTCCGCTCGACGACCGAACGGATGCCATCAGTCTCGTCGAACTCACAAAGTCCCTTTCCCGCTGAATTCTCTTGGGCGTTGCCTTTTGCATGCCGATCTGGGTGTTGGGTTGGTGGTTCTTAGCCAGTCGTTCTTGAAAAGCGCGTTGCTTGCCCCTGGTGAATGCGTCAACCCGCCCCACACAAAACAAAAAGCCCGCGCCGAACAAGCAGGACCGTTGCGGTCTACCTTGTCCAACGCGGGCCAGTTTCTGGATAAATCGATGCCAGGAGCGAGTGCAGAGTCCAGGCTACAGCCGCAGTGCTCCCATGGCGATTCACTTCGCGTTGGCGGCAGTGGCTATGTCACGGTCTGCCTCGGTTGTCACCGTAGTGGCCGCTTTTGACTGACTCCAGAGGGGCCTGTGTACTTGCACACCGCAGGGCTGAATCGTAAGCGTACGGTCTTGGCCCTTCAAAATCGCTCAAGAGTGGAACATTCGCACGAATCAGTGCTGAAGAAGGAGATTTCCACTGCGGTCCAGCGGAGGTGAGCACATTTGACTTTGGTCAACCCGGCTCCTACATCAAAGGTGGTACTTACCGGGTCGCAAAGTTACATCTCAAAGACACTTTGGTCCCCTTGTCCGCTGTACGCCAGCGAGTTATCTTATCCCCACTCACCCAAGTGCGAGAAGATCGGCGTGTCATGAAGTGGCAAGGGCACATCCCGACAGTACCTAACGTCGTGATCGCGATTTGCGCCACGCTAGCGGGAATCTTAATCGCCCTCAGGTTCGCGCCCAGCACACTTGCTCACGAGAACCGGTCGTATGCCTCAGGCGCCTCTTCTCTAAGCGTCGCTGCGATTGGAGTCCTCGCCCTTATCGTTGTTGGGTTGCTGTTCTTCAAATCGCTGGGGGACCGACGATATCAGAGCGAGCGCGAGTTGCTAAGAGCTTTCCTGGAAAACATTCCGGACAACGTGTACTTTAAGAACCGCGACAGCCGCTTTGTGTGCATCGGCCGGGCAATGGCTGATTATTTCGGACTGGCCGGTCCAGCACAAGCAGTGGGCAAAACCGATTCAGATATCTTCAGCTCGGAACACGCCGACCAAGCTCTCGCGGACGAACAAGAGATTATTCGTACCGGTCAGGCGAAGATAGGAATGGAAGAGAAGGAGACTTGGCCGGACGGTCATGAGACCTGGGCGCTTACGACGAAAGTACCGCTGAAAGACCGGCATGGCAAGATCATCGGCACAATGGGGATCTCCCATAACATCACTAACCGAAAGCAGGCAGAACTTCGGATACGGTATATGGCGCTTCACGATGCACTGACCGGGCTACCCAATCGTATCCTCTTAGAGGATCGTCTTGCCCAGGCAGTTGCACTGGCTCGCCGCAATCAGAAATCTGTCGCCGTACTTATGCTGGATCTGGATCGCTTCAAGGACGTCAACGATTCTTTTGGTCACTACGTGGGCGACCGGCTCCTGGAAGCGGTGTCGAAGCGCCTGCAAGCCTGCCTGCGAGATAGCGATATCATAGCGCGTCTAGGCGGAGATGAATTCGTCATCGGCGTTCCGATGGTCGCCGACAACCGGGACATCGAAACCATTGCGCAGAAGGTACTGTCCACGCTGGGCGAGCCATTCCGGATCGAAGGTCACGAGATGCAAGTAAGTGCCAGCATCGGCATCTCCGTGTACCCAGCCGACGGAGAGAATTCCGAAGTCCTATTACAATTCGCAGATGCTGCGATGTATGAGGCCAAGAAGAAAAGGCGCGGTATCTATTGCTTCTTCACACCGAAGCTCACTGAGGCGACGCAGCGCCGCCGGAAACTTGAAAACGATCTTTACCGGGCATGTGCACGAGGCGAATTTGTCGTCCATTACCAACCGCTCGTCTTAACGAATTCAGGGCGCATAACAGGAGTGGAAGCGTTGTTGCGTTGGTGTCACCCAGAGGAAGGGCTGATCTCTCCGAATGAGTTCATACCGCAGCTGGAGGAACTGGGATTGATAGTGGAGGTTGGGGAATGGGTCTTAAGAACTGCATGCCTCCAAAACGTAGCATGGCAAAAGGAAGGAATACCACGGGTTCGGGTGACGGTCAACGTGTCCGCGCAGCAGTTCTATCGAGGCAATATCGTACGTACCGTAGAAAGGGTGTTGCGCGAAACCGGGTTGGAACCCGAATGGCTGGAACTCGAACTAACAGAGAGCCTTACACTGGACTACTCAGAGACCACGATCAAGATTATGCAAGACCTGAAACGAATTGGAGTAAGTCTTTCCCTGGACGATTTCGGCACTGGCTGGTCGTCGTTGTCTTATCTAAGAAAGTTCCCGCTCGATCGAATCAAAATTGATCGATCATTCATGCGCGACATCCCATCTGAGCCTGCCGCAGAGGCGGTAGTCAGGAGCATCCTAAGCTTAGGACGAAATCTCGGTTTCGACTGCATTGCCGAAGGAGTGGAAACGCGTCAACAACTTGACTACCTCCAAAAGCAGATGTGCACCGAGATGCAGGGATTCCTATACAGCCCAGCGTTGCCGGCAGCGGAGTGCGGCGCGCTACTACGTTCAGGGAGGCCTGGATTTATGAGTGTTCCTTGTGTGCCAGAGAATCGTTTCTGTGGTGAATACGCCTCACTGAGGAACCTGTGTTTACCGCAGGGACCGATACGAATTTGAGAAAGAATAACACGGGGTGGCCTCATGGGTGATATTTTCGAGCGTTGTTTCGAAGATACGAGGTTCAGGTCAAACCCGAATATCTTTGAGTCCAGCCATTGTCCCGGCTGAGGAGGACTGATGATTCTCGCTTTGATAGAAATTGGCGCAATTGCATCTTTGGCAGTTTACCTTGGATATTGGAGAGCCGGTGTACGCCGCCGGCGGGCCCAGGCGTGGGATAGGCTTGTGGTCCAACTGCAACCGAACTGGATTGCCCGCGAGTTGGGTAATCAAGCCTCTTGGAATGAAGAGCAGGATGCCACGCCTGAAGAGATATGGCGGCGCGTTCAAGGCGCTAATGGATTGTGGGCAATGTATGAGCATGCCGGCGTAATGCTGGATATGGCCGACTATGCCGCCCGCAACAGCGACTCGGTGGACCGCGAGCTTCTCGCGGCGTTTCGCAATGACGCGATGCAGATTCGAGTCTGCGTCCTGACAGCGCTCGCAAGATATGCTTGCAGCCAGATAAATGAAAACA
>DASRLI010000147.1:0-16839 GCA_035648535.1 Occallatibacter sp.
ATCCTGATGGAGAAGTTGGAGTTGTGACCGCCGCGGGCGCCGCCGTGGTCATCGGGACAGTGGAGTACATGTTCTTCTGCATCGCCACCAGACGAATGCGGTAGTGGGTACCCCAAACACAAGAAGGCCACCCCCACTCCCCGCACAGTTACCCCGGCTATGATTGTCGCCGCCGACTGGTGGTGCTCCTCAAATAGGATGGTTAGAGAGGCAGCAGCAATGAGTGCTTTCGAGCAACACTACACCGCAGATAAGCTCCGTAAACTTTGGGGGGCTCGACTCTGTCACTGTGCGTCGGCTGTTCCACCGGGAACCTGGCATCCTCGTTATTTCCCATCCGGAGACCCGCACGAAGCGCAAGTACACTTCACTTAGAATTCCTGCTTCAGTTGCGGAGCGGGTCTATGCCCGGCTGCGGTCCAGGTAGTTTTCCACGCACCCGCCCGGAAAATAAATCCCAACTATTTTTGATTCCTACCCCGCAAACGGCCTAAATCTCTGTACTACCCCTCAGGAGCCCAATAAAATGGAATGCAACCAGAGTGGGACAGTGCAACAGGATGACATCATGACGTCAGCAGAGCTGGCGAAGATGCTCCGGATTCACGCCGTGACAGTGCGCCTGAAGGCTGAGGCCGGGCAGATTCCCGGCCGTCAGATCGGTAACCGCTGGAGGTTCAGCCGCAGCAGGATCAATCAGTGGATGCGGGAGGCAGCTTGACCGACTTCGGGCCAAGCTGGCTGGCTATAGCCTCGTTGAGTGGGCGCATCTCCTCGACCGGGGTACCTCCATACATGAGCCCGATTTCGATGCTTGCGTGGCCCATTAAATCCTTCTGTTGCGTCAGGGTTGCTGTACCGGATGCAATCCACGCCTTGTAACTGTGACGGAAGGTGTGCCACCCAATTTTAGGCAACCCGAGTTTCTCCGCGGTGGGTTTCAGAATTTTGGTCAGGGCCACGCCTGGTGTGTAAGGCCGTGGAGTTCGTGGGGAGGGGAAAAGCCATGCGTCAGGGTCTCCTCTACGCGGAAGCAGCACTCCCGACAAGTTGTCATCGAGGGGCAGGACTCTGTTGGATGCTTCGGCCTTAACATCTTTAATCTCACCGCGACTGAAGGCCCGCTGGATATGCACCGTCTTTTTCGCGAAGTCCAGATCGCCCCACTGCAAGGCGAGCGCCTCTTCGACACGCGTCCCGAGTATCGCCGCGACGAGGGCAACCTCATTAAACGGGAAACGCAGATTCTGGATCAGCAAATTAACCTGATCGAAGGTGAGGATTACGATCTTTTTCTGTCGCCTGGTACCCCCGCGAACCTTGACCAGCGACATGGGGTTCACACCGAGCGGGATCAACTCCCAAAACATGGCTTTATCGAATAGCGACTTCATCAGCCGCCGCACTCGTAGCTTGGTCAGAGGGGCGAGCCTCAGGTCCTTGACCCACGCTTGGACATCCATCGGGCGGATGGCGTTGACCGGTGTGCCTTCCCACTTTGGCCGGATTGTCGATCTGAACATCGAAGTATCAGTCTGGCGGGTCGCCTTGGAGAGTTCCGACAGGTACTCCTTCTCGTACTTGTCCATGACAACGCCAAGGGTGCAGACCAGCTTGACCGGAGCGGCGAAGCCATCATTGAGCAGTGTGAGCGCTGGCTCAAGTTGCTTCCACATTACCTTTTCCGTCTTCGCATCCTCAACAGGGAAGACCTCCTGCTTCATGACCCCCCTGACTCGGTAACGCCATACCCAGACTTCCTTTCCACCCGCTCTCTTCTCGCGCCGCAGTGACCCACGCTGATATCTTGATGACATGCTTGTTTGCCTCGCTTCCGGTCAGTCCGTCCTTTGCCTAAATGGACCGATTACCGCTAACTATACGCTGGTGTGTAGTTTGTGGGTGAAGAAAATTTGCAAGTCATTGATTATAAACGTGGCCCCGTAGCTCAGTTGGATAGAGCGTCGGTTTCCTAAACCGCAGGTCGCCTGTTCGAATCAGGCCGGGGTCACCATATATTCTTGATTCAATTCAGCCTACGTTCGCCCAGGCAAAATCCAGCAAATAAATCGAGAATGTATCTTTGACTTCGCACAGGTTTGCAGCTATAAAAGTTGATGTCATGGAAGTTCGTTCGATGACGTCATGGCTGCTCATTGAAATTGCTGAGCAGCGAAGTTAACCACAGATATCGTCAGGATGCTCGGGAAGGCGGTGAAATTCCGCCACTGCCCCGCAACTGTGAGCGCCCCTGCCTCCGAGCCCGTCGATTGGGTCGTCGGGTGAAGGCAGGAATTCAGCCAGGGTTGTTTCGCTCTTCGCGGAAGAACTCAGGAAACCACTGGAGACGGGCCCACTTGGCTCGTGTTTGGGAAGGTGGCTGAAATGGGCGCAAGTCAGGAGACCGGTCCTCGGCGTCTTCAACCGCTTTGCGTTCCGAGGGGGACGAAGGAGCCATCGTGCCTGTTTACTCATCATTGCGCGCTTATTCAAGCTGCGTCTTGACCCGCATATTCCCTGCGATCCTTATTCTGCTTCTCTGCTCAGTGTGCAGGGCAGCGTCCATCCGCGGCGTAGTCACTGATACCAGCGGCGCTAAAGTTACCGGCGCAAATGTCGTTCTTGTCAGCAATGGGAAAGTGGTTGCCTCGGCCATCTCCACTGCGGACGGCAGCTTTCAGATTTTGACAGGGGGCGATGGCCGCTTTTTTCTGGTGGTCTCGGCAAAGAGTTTTCGCCAATTGCAGACGCCGGATTTCTACGCCGGCCATCTCGACAGCGTCGAGCGCAACCTGGTGCTGGAGCCTGAGTGGGTTCGCGAGTCCATCGTAGTAACCGCAACGGGCACGCCAACGCCGCAACCGCAGACCAGCGCGTCGACCAGCGTGCTTGGCCCGGCTGACCTCGCTTTGCGTGACGACCTGGTGAGTTCCATGCGGCTGATGCCGGGAACGTTCGTGACGCAGACTGGGCAACTTGGAGCGGAGACCTCGCTCTTCATACGCGGCGGTGATTCCGACTCCAACAAGATTCTGCTCGACGGGATCAGCATCGGCGATCTTGGCGGGCAATTCGACTTTGGACCGCTGTCTACTACTGCTGTAGAGAGCGCTGAAGTCTATCGAGGGCCCAATTCGAACCTGTATGGCGCCGATGCGGCCAGTGGCGTCGTCAGCCTGACCACCCCGCACGGCACCACCAGCTTTCCTTCCCTGCTCTTCCAGGGAGATGCCGGTAGCTTCCACACGTCACGCGAAGAACTCGAGTTGGCCGGCGCCCACAACAAACTCGATTACCTGGGCGCTTACAGTTGGTTGCAGACCGCCAACAACATCCCCATGGACGAGTATCACCTGTCTACCGCTGTAGCCAACATCGGCTATCAACCCAGCGCGAGCACACAGATTCGCGCCACCGTGCACTATAACGTGGATGCAACGGGGGTTCCCAACTCGTGGGATTTCTATCGTATCGCCGACGATCGCAAGGAAGGTGACCAGAATCTCTATGGCGGAGGTACGGTGGAGAATCAAACTACCGCCGCATTCCACAATCGCTTCCAATTCGGATTGACCCGCAAGCGTGAACAGTCGCAGCAGTGGTACGCGGCGGGTGTTTGCATCCCCGCCGGCAGTTGCAACGGCGCTCCCAATTCGTTTACCGGTGGCAACTTTTACGGATTGCCGGTCACGATCAGCGGCGCAAATGGCTATAGTGCCCTGGGGCCCGCGCTGTTGAATTACAGCGCTGCAAACGGCAGTGTCTACCCGAATCGGGTGGACCTGATTTCAAATCGAGACCAGTTTAGCTACCAGGGAGATATCCATCTGACGCCGCATCTGCAATTGCTGGGCGGCTTTCAATATCAGAACGAGCGCGCCGCCGAACGTCTGCCGGCTTATTTCGTAAACCAGACCATCAACCTGCATAACTACGATTACATTTTCGGCGCGCACGGCGACTTCAAGGACCGCGTGTTCTATACGCTCGGCGCAAGCGTGGAGCACTACGAGTTGATTGGTAATGGCGTCTCGCCGAACGCCGGGTTGGGCTTTTATCTGTTCCGGCCGCGTCCTGGCGTCTTCAGCGGCACGCGGCTGAACGCGAGCTTCGCCCAGGGCATTCGAGAGCCCAAAATGACCGATGAGTTCGGCTCGCTCTACGACTTTCTCCAGCAGAACGGCGGTCAGGCAACCATCCAGCAGCTGCACATCTCCCCGATTCGAGCGCCCACTACGCGCACGTGGCAGGGCGGCGGCGAGCAGTCATTCTGGGGCCAGAGGATCGTCTTCCGCGCAAGCTATTTCCATAACCAATTCGGTCGCGATATCGAGTCCGTTGGCGCGGGACTGATTCCCGCATTGCTTCCGGGATTGACCGCTCAGCAGCAAGCAGTCCTCGAAGCGTTTCTCCAGAACAACTTCGCCTTCTCTTTGGATCTCAACTCCCTCACCTTCCGAGCCCAGGGCTTTGAGACCACCGTTGAAAGTGGAATCGGAAAGAATATCTTTCTGCGCGGCGGCTATACATATCTTGATTCTGTGGTGCAGCAATCCTTTTCAAGCGACAATGCGGCGCTGCTTGGCGGTTATGCGCCCACCTTCAACGGAATTCCGGTTGGTATTTACTCCCCGCTGAAAGGCGCGAGGCCGTTCCGGCGCCCGCCTCACACAGGCTTCTTCACTGCAACCTATGCGGGAAAAAAGATCACCGCAGCGTTTACCTCGGCCTTCGCGAGCCGGAGCGATGACTCCACCTTCCTTGGCTACCAGGATCTGCAGCAGGGAAACTCGCTCGTTTTGCCCAACCGCAACCTCGACTTTGGCTATGCCAAATTGGACCTGGGCGCCAGCTACCAGTTGCTCCCGTGGCTCTCAATTTACGGCCGCGCAGAGAATCTGATGGACCAGCAGCACATAGCTCCCATCGGATTTCCCACACTTCCCTTCAGCATCCGCACTGGCCTTCGCATTCAATGGGGCATGGGAAGTAATAGTCACTAAAGGCGTTACCTATTTCCATAGATTTCGAAATGTGGCTGTCCTAGTGGAGACTGCGGGAGCGATTCTGCGCCTCCACTTGGCTCGGAAAGTCACGCTGGCAAATTGCTTGGAAAACCGCCGGGAATTGGGCGGCTTTGTCCCTGCTTTTCCACATTTCATAGCATCAAAGTGCGTGAATATCCGCATTTTCTCCTTGGGAAGAGGGGGATCGCTGTTCCATACTGCTAACAACTACAGCCGAACATTGGTGGGCCGAACTGCGCAGAGGCTGACGACGCACGTCAGCCAGTTTTTGCGTCACAGTTGAAGCGCGGATCGGATGCCTATACTTGCTGGCCGAGAACTGCGGGAGCAGAAGGTGCCGGGAGATCCGACCGTGGCACAAATTGCCATTTGCGGAGTACATCCGGCTTCTCTTTTGTTGGATTGGACCAGATCTGCGCAAGATCATGAGAGCTGAAAGAAGAGATCGGCGACTTTCCTTGAGCGAATCCCAATCCACACATTGGGAGCGTCTCTGGTGTTGTCGTGGTCTTTATAACTTGGCCCATTCCATGCGGATGATCTACCGCCGTTCATCAAGTCTTCATCGATATCTTCTAAGGTTGTGCTTTCAGGACATCGCTACGCTGGATGATCTAAAGGCGTTTTCAGCGCCTGGGTCAACTTGCGCCTGCGAGACATTTAACTGGGCTGGGCGCAATGGCCGCTTCGTCACATCGTCGCAAGCCAGCGCTTCAGTTCACCAACGCACTACTTACTGGACATAAATCTTCTTTGAGGAGGGCCGTATGAAAATTAATCGAATTCGCCTCGGCATGTTCTGCCTGGTCATGACCGCATTCATAGTCTGCCTGGCTACTGTTGGAGGCCACGCACAAACATACACGCAGGGCGCGCTCGCGGGTACTGTATTCGATCCCAGCGGCGCCGTAGTTCCTGGCGCCGTGATCGTCATTCACAACGACAGCACCAATGCCGAGAGCCGCCTGACCGCAGACAACAGCGGCTACTTCAAGGCTGGGCAGTTGCCTGCCGCGATCTATACCGTGACCGTGACTGCCACTGGGTTTGCTCCGTTCAAGGAAGTGAACGTAATTGTGCAGGTTGGCCTTACATCGGATGTTTCGCCACACCTGCGGCCCGAGGGTTCTGTCGCCACGGTGGAAGTAACCGGCGAAGCGCCGATTCTGAACTTTGAGTCTCCAGATATGAGCACGGTTCTGAACACGAAAAGCATTCAGGATCTGCCCTTGAACGGCGGCCGTTGGTCGGACATGACGCTCCTGACTCCAGCGGCGGTAGGTGACTCGAACGGCTTCGGCCTCATTGCATTCCGAGGCATCAGCCCGATCTTGAACAACATTGAGATCGACGGCGCGGACGATAACCAGGCCTACTACTCCGAAGAGCGCGGCCGCACCCGTGAAGGCTACTCCACTTCGAAGTACATGATTCAGGAGTTCCAGGTGAACACCGGTGTGTACTCGGCAGAGTTCGGGCGCGCTGCGGGCGGCGTGATTAACGCCGTAACCAAGAGCGGTGGCAACACCCTGCACGGCATCGCCTATTTCTCCGATCGCGATAACACTTGGGGCGCGTTCAATCCGTTCACTACGAACACCGTCAACACCGGCACCCCGACCGCGCCGAGTTTTCTAACTTCACCCTACAAACCTACCGACTGGCGCAAGGAGTGGGGCATCAACGCAGGCGGCCCGCTCAAACAGAACAAGCTCTTCTGGTTCTACGGCTACGCGCAATACAAGCGCAACTTCCCAGGCACCGCAAAGGCGAATACGCCGGGGTCGTTCTTTGTGCTCCCCGACGCTACTCTGCCGAGCGGCTATACATGCAACTTCACAAATGTGTTGACGTCAGGAAAAATCACTGCCGGCAAGGGATACATCTCTGCTGCCACCGGTAGCGCTGCAGCCAGCACAGTAGATCAGATGGCATGTACGATGTCCGCACGCCTGGGCTACGCCACCTACGATGCTGGCGCGAGTGCATACGGCAACCAACTGGTGAATCTGCTCTCCGATCTTGGCGCTGTCCACCGCACTGGCGATGAAGTACTCAACACGCCCAAGCTCGACTGGCGCATCAATGACAAGCAGACCCTCAGCGTCCTCTTCCACCGTCTGCGCTGGGATTCGCCCGGCGGCGTTCAGACCCAGGCCACCAACAACTATGCCATCGACTCATTCGGCACGGACTTCGTAAAGCTGGACTACGGCCTGACCAAGCTGGACAGCCTCATCACCAGCAACCTGGCCAATGAAATCCGCTATCAGTTCGGACGCGAATTGAATGACGAGGGTCAGCAGCCGCTCAGTGCTTACACCAAGAAGTATCTGCAAGGCACCAATGGCGTAACCGCAGTAGGGGCGGGAGGCATGACGCCCAACGTACCGCAGGTGTCTCTCAATACATCCATCGGCATGTACCTCGGCTCGCCTTATTATTCCTACAGGAAGGCATTGCCCGACGAGCACAAATGGCAGGTCGGCGACACGGCAACCTGGCAAAAGGGTAGGCACGGCCTCAAGTTCGGCGTGGACATGATCCACAATTACGACCTGCTGAACAACACCTACGAGGGCAACGGCGTCTTCAGTTACAGCTACATTGGCAACTACTTTGTCGATCTGCTGAACGAGGGCAAAGCGAGCGGTGCTTGCAACAGTACCGGCACTGTCACGGCGCCTGGCAATGCAACCACGGATTACACCGGCACGGCGCCATGCGGAACCTTCGTTCAGGGTTTTGGATCCCCCACTTGGGACATCAACACCATGGACTATGGATTCTTTGTTGAGGATCACTGGAAGCTGACTCCGCGGATCACAGCCGACCTGGGCATCCGTTACGACTATGAGAGCCTGCCGGCGCCTTATTCAAACCTGGTCACGGCGACCGGAGCTTTTGCGCCCTACCTGGCCTCGTCCGGCGGACTCTGCGCCGTTTACACCGGCCCAGGCACTTGCCCGGCACTGGCAAAGGCTGCGAATATCAGCAACCATCCGAGCGACAAGAACAACATCGGCCCGCGTGTTGGCATCGCGTGGGATCCGTGGGGTGCCGGCATGACGACAGTCCGCGCCGGCTATGGCCTCTACTATGGCCGCGTAACCAATGGCGCCCTGCTCAACAACCTGCTCAACACCGGCAGTCCCAACGGTCAGTTTGTCTCGTCAACATTCGCGCCAAACTCCGCCAATGCACCGCTGTTCCCCAACATCGTCTCGTCGGGCAGCTTCAGCACCCCAACCTCGTACTTCTGGGCTCAAAACTTCCAGAACCCGCAAGTGCATGAGTTTGATGTTTCCGTGCAGCAAGCAATGGGACACGGCACTGTGTTCCAGCTCAGCTACATGGGTGCGATGGGCCGGGAACTTCCGAACGCCCTCAACATCAACCTGAATCCCAATGCCAATACGGTCGCCACGGCAGCGGCGGCGCCCAATGGCGTCGTTCAAAGCGTCATTATGGTTTCCGACTCGACTGGCAAGGGCCCGCTCGCCAACGGCACCACGTTCACTGTACCCACCTATTCGAAGGGCGCATCCACAACCTCCAACCTCCTGAACCCCAACTATGGAGCGGTGAATGAGCTGATGAGCAACATCAACTCCAGTTACCACGCGATGGTCGCAGAGGTAGTGAACAAGACTTCAAAGCTGATTCAGTACGACGTGAATTACACCTGGTCGCACGCATTGGACAACAACCAGAACTCAGCAACCACAACGCTCGGCAATGGCTGGTTCGATCCGTACAACATTGACGGCTATCCCAAGGGCGGCAATTATGGCAACTCAAATTTCAACGTGCCAAGCCGCCTTGTGGCCTGGACGATGATCAACTCGCCCGAAATACAAACCAACGGCTGGCTGAAGCAAATTGCCAACAACTGGAGCCTGAACCCGGTGTTCCAGGCACAGAACGGCCTGCCCTACTCGGCAGTGATCGGTACCGGCTCTCCGTCGGTTTCCGCTTACAGCTCGAATTGGAATGGCGCCGGAAGCAACTATTGGATCCCGGCCATCGGACGCAATACTTTCAAGCAGCCGCGGACCATGGTTCTCGATATGCGCGTGGAGAAACAGTTCGAGGTTGAAATGAAAGACCGTTCCTACCACCTGCAGTTGCTGGGTGAGTTCTTCAACGTTGCCAACCACATGAACGTAACCGGCATCAGCACGACGGCCTACAACCTGTCGGCCAACTCAAGCACGACCAGCGCTTGCAGCGCCAACGGCCAGTCCTTCGGACAGGTTTCCGGACAGGCGCAGTACGAGTGCGGAACACTAACCTACGTACCAAAGGTTGGCTCCGGCACTAATGCAAGCGGCTTCCAGTCCGTGACCAATGCCGACTCCAACTTTGCCTATAGCCCGCGCCAGGTTCAGATCTCACTGAGACTGGAATTTTAAGAAACCCACCGGGGGCTACTTAGTCCGGAACCAAGCGCGGCGGCCTCGGTCGCCGCGCTCTTTTTCCGCCCATCCCAGGCCCCGCCTTGAACCGCCATACCTCAATCCCAGATTGGATGCCCACACCACGGCGCACCGTCTGTGCTCTCTATGCAAGTGCTGCCAATCTATGCCCTTATATTCTTCTAATATGGCGGATTTGATGTGTGCGAATCCAGTGTTGGCAAAATAGATAACACTTAAGGTGTAGGCCGTATACCCTAGGTTTCGGTTGTAAAAGTAATCAATATCAGATTACTATCGATTCCTCCGGGTTGGTTTTTGTACCGCTTTTCTATACGAGGTATATATATGGTTTGCCCAAAGTGCCAATCCAGCTCGATTTCAGTCGTCCCGGCAGAGATTCGTCTCTACCGAAACAGCCCACGCACGATGAGTCATCCCCCCATCGCCCCTTCCCCAGACGTCTGCGTATGTCTGGATTGCGGCTGGTCGGAGTTCTCCATCCCTCACTCCTGGCTTTCCGCGGGGTGGCTGCGTTCACTGCGCCCAGCGTCTCCTCCAGCAGGGACGGACATCGACACCGCAATGATTGCGGTGACATCGGCGTAGATCGTCGGTAACGGCGCGCTGCCCTGTACTTCGCAGGATGCGAGCGAGTCGTGTGCAAAAAGGCCCCCAGCCGAAGCTGGAGGCCTTTTTGAGTTTTGCCGAATGGCAATCGTTTAGTACATGCCGTCCATGCCGCCGCCGTGCCCGCCGCCTGCCGGAGCTGCCTTAGCCTCAGGAATTTCGACGATCAACGCTTCGGTGGTAAGCAGCAGAGCCGCAATTGAAGCCGCATTCTGCAACGCCGTGCGGGTTACCTTGGTCGGATCGATGACGCCGGCCTTCACCAGGTCCTCGAACGCGCCGGTTTGGGCGTTGTAACCGAAGTGCTGCTCCTTGGACTCGAGCACCTTGGCCACTACAACCGCACCCTCTTCGCCAGCATTGGCAACGATCTGCCGGAGTGGCTCTTCGAGCGAGCGGCGAACAATCTGTGCACCGATCTTCTCATCGCCTTCAAGCGTGGCAATCAGCTTGTCAACAGCGGGAATCGCACGAACCAGCGCGACGCCGCCGCCGGGGACGATGCCTTCTTCGACTGCTGCACGGGTTGCGTGCAGTGCATCCTCAACGCGAGCCTTCTTCTCCTTCAGCTCGGTCTCGGTCGCAGCACCAACCTTGATGATGGCAACGCCGCCCACCAGCTTGGCCAGCCGCTCCTGCAGCTTTTCCTTGTCGTAGTCCGAGGTGGTCTTCTCGATCTGCGAACGGATCTCCTTCACGCGGCCTTCGATGTCCGAGGCCTTGCCGGCACCGTCCACGATGGTGGTGTTGTCCTTGTCGATGGTGATGCGCTTCGCCTTGCCGAGATCCTCGAGCTTCACGCCTTCCAGCTTGATGCCGAGGTCTTCGGTGATGGCCTTGCCGCCGGTGAGGACGGCGATGTCGCCCAGGATGGCCTTGCGGCGATCGCCGAAGCCAGGAGCCTTCACGGCCGCCACGTTCAGCGTTCCGCGCAGCTTGTTCACTACCAGGGTCGCCAGGGCCTCGCCCTCAACGTCCTCGGCGATGATCAACAGCGGCTTGCCACCACGAGCAACCTGCTCCAACAGAGGAAGCAGATCCTTCATGGCACTTATCTTCTTCTCATAGATCAAAATGTAGGGCTCGTCCAGAATCACTTCCAGGCGCTCTGCGTCGGTCACGAAGTAGGGGCTCAGGTAGCCACGATCGAACTGCATGCCGTCGACAGTCTCCAGACCCGTGTGCATGGTCTTCGACTCTTCGATGGTGATGACGCCATCCTTGCCCACAACCTTCACTGCGTGAGCGATGATGTCGCCGATTTCCTGGTCGCCGTTGGCCGAGATGGCGCCCACCTGGGCAACCGAACCCTCGTTCACAGGCTTTGAAAGCTTGCCCAGGGCGCCGCCCTCGGTCCACTTGCCTTCCTTGTCGCGCGTGCCGATGACCGTTGCAACGGCCTTCTCAATGCCGCGCTTCAGAGCCGTTGGGTTGGCGCCGGCCGCCACTGTCTTCACGCCTTCGCGGAAGATGGACTGAGCCAGAACGGTCGCCGTCGTGGTGCCGTCGCCGGCCACGTCGCTGGTCTTGGAAGCGACTTCGCGAACCAGTTGCGCGCCCACGTTTTCCAACGGGTCTCTCAGGTCAATCTCTTTGGCCACCGTCACGCCGTCCTTGGTGATGGTGGGTGAACCAAACTTTTTCTCGATTACAACGTTCCGGCCTTTGGGACCGAGCGTCGCCTTCACCGCGTCCGCGAGGATGTTCACACCACGCAGGATCGCTTGACGGGATTCCTCACCGTGCAAGATTTGCTTTGCCATTTCGTAACTCTCCTTAAACAGTTGTCAGATCTCTGTGGTCAGCTGTCAGTAATCGCTATTCAGTCGCCAGTTTCCGCATTCATTTCGCAGCGGGTCTTTGCTGACAACTAATAACGAATGACTGACTACTTCTTTACAATGCCGAGAACTTCTTCCTCGCGCATGATCAGGAACTCTTGGCCGTCGAGCTTGATCTCGGTACCGGAATACTTGCCGAACAGAATCTTGTCGCCCGCCTTCACGTCCAGCGGGAAGACCTTGCCTTCGTCATTTGACTTGCCCTTGCCAACGGAGATGACTTCGCCCTCCTGGGGCTTTTCCTTGGCACTATCGGGGATGATGATCCCCCCACGGACGGTTTCGCCCTCTTCCAGACGGCGTACGAGAATCCGGTCATGGAGCGGGGTGAATGTTGTCGCTACGGATGTTGATGCCATTGCTTTGCTTCTCCTTCACACGCGAATCGGGTTGAGCCCGAACCACGGGTTTGAGTGGTTTTTCTACAAAAGAGTCTGGGAACAAACGCAATTCAGTCCCTAAACGTGGAAACTGGGCGCCGGTTCAAGCAGTTGAGCCAGCATTATGCTAGCACTCCCGCCTTCCAATTGCTAAAGATAGAAGAGCCCTATGGCCTTGTCAAGAGCCTAATTATTAAAATATGAGTGTATCACGCTCATAAAGTATGCTTGCATACCTGGAAGACCAGCTCCTGAACGCTCGTACTTACCTACTGTCCTTTATCCCGTCAAACCAATTACAATGACTCCCATGTTTCGTAGCACTTTTAGTCGCCTAAGCGTCCTTGTGGCCGGATTTGCTCTGGTCGTTAGCTCACTCCACGTCGGTGCTCAGCAGGATAACGCCCGAAAAGGCCGGAAATACAAAGTTCCGCCTCCCTCTTGCCGCATCGAGGTTTCGGTTGTGCGCGATGCCAATGGCAAACCTATTGAGAGTGCTGCAGTCATCTTCCATCCCATCGAGGGCGACAGAGACAAAGGCGTCCTGGAATTGAAGACCAACCAGGAAGGCAAGGCTATCATCGACGTAATTCCGATTGGCGATACGGTGCGCTTGCAGATCATTGCCAAGGGCTTCCAGACCTACGGGCAGGATTACAAGGTCGACAAGCCTGAAATGACCATGGAAATCAGGATGAAGCGGCCGGGCGAGCAGTACTCCATTTACAAGCAGGGGAAACAAACTGCAGACTCTGGCAAGGAGCCCGGTGCAGACAAGTCCACTGACTCCTCAAAGGATGCGTCGAATACCCCTTCCCCACGCTGAGGGCAAGCCTCCCGGCTCCGCGAGCCAACCCGGAGGCAAATCCAGTCCCGGCATCGCGCGGAGTAGAGTCGACGCGAGTACGCAGAAATCACCGTTTGAATACGCGACTTGAAACCGCGACCTGAGAACTTGGTCTGCTTAGAGCCATGCCAACACTACCTCTCCACGGCAAATCGGCACTGGTCACCGGAGGCGCTCGGCGCATTGGGCACGAAATTGCCCTCGCTCTCGCCAAGGCCGGGGCTGACGTAGCCATCACCTACCGGACCTCCCGCCCTCAAGCAACGCAAACGGCCAGCGAGATTGAAGCCCTGGGGTTCCGCGCGTTGGCAGTCGAATGCGATGTGCGTTCTGAAGCTTCAGTACGCAGCGCCATTGCCGCCACCACCGCCCGATTCGGAAGGCTCGATCTTCTCATCAACAACGCTGCTGTCTTTGAATCTGCCGCACTCGATCACATCAGCCTGGAGCAATGGGACACCGTCTTCGAGACCAATACACGCGGTCCGTTTCTGGTTGCGCGAGAGGCAATTGAGCATCTGCGAGCCGCTCACGGCAGGATCATCAATATTGGCTCACTGGGCGGAATCCGTGCATGGGCTGGCCATGCGCACTACTGCGCTTCGAAGGCGGCACTGCATATGCTCACTCAAGCGATGGCCAAGTCATTCGCGCCAGAAGTGAGCGTCAACTGCATAGCGCCAGGCTGGATTGATCTGGATGAGCACCCCGGAGACGACGCGCGCCATTTTGCAGCTAAAACCCCAATGCAGCGCAACGGAACCGCAGAAGATGTGGCCCAGGCCGTTCTTTTCTTCGCAACGGGACCCAGCTTTATTACCGGTCAGGTCCTGGCTGTCGATGGCGGGTTAGGAATCTAGCGTGGCCGGCTTCCAGTCATGGACGAAGCGCTCATCGTGCAAAAAGACGATCCCAAAATCTCTTTGCGCCTGACTTGCCGGCAGCCTTGCCGTTTGCCGCCGAATCGTCGCTTCCTGATGTTTGTCTCAAGCTGCCCTTGTACCGCTTTGCCTTGAACTTCAGCGGCACATGCTCCGCCAGACCGATCGCGTCCGGCTGTTGGGGGAACGTGGCTCCTTCGATCGCTGCCCGGGGATTGGTCACGCACAGCCGCTGCGCCGTCTCTTCGCCGGCCACTTTGGCCACATAGTCATAAGCCCTTTTCAAATGCGGCGGGCGCCAATCGACTCGATGCGCGTCCGTGGCGAGAAAATGTATCCAGTTGCGACTCAGCAGTTCATTGGCCAGGTCCTCCGCCAGTTTGCCGCAGCGGCCATACAGGGCGTTTGCGGTCACCTGGACCAGGCATCCCTGCCGCATCCATTCAGCCAGCACCTCAGGATCGTTTTGTACTGCGGAATAGCGCTCAGGATGGGTCACGATAAGCTTGTAGCCAGCCGATTGAAGCCTGTAAAGCGCATCGGACATTTGTGGCGCGATCGTTCCATTTGGAAATTCGACCAGCAGATACCCTTTGCCATTGATCGAAAAACGCAACGGCCGGGCTAACGCGGTCATGATATTTTCCGCCGAGAGGTGCAAGTCGCATCCCAGGCTCAGCTCGACCACACCGTCCAGGTGCCCGCGCAATTCGTCATAGCGCTTCTCGACCAGAGCATCCTGAAAGGGATAGCGGTCACTTGCGTGAGGAGTGCAAACTATGTGCGTGATGCCATCACGGGCCGCCTCATGCGCCATGGCCAGCGAGGCCTTCAGGTCGGGCGACCCGTCGTCCACCCCGTAGATCAGGTGCTCATGAATGTCGATCATCGTTTTAAGTTTCCAGTCTCCAGCCTCACGCAGCAGAGAATCTCAGCGTGTTGCCAGGACCTCCACCATTGATGAAAAAATCTTCCAGCCGTCCGCGGATCCGAGCAATTGCTCGCTCGACCTGTCGGGATGAGGCATCATGCCGAGAACGTTTCTCCCCGCGTTTAGGATCCCTGCAATGTTGCTGAGAGAACCATTGGGATTGGCCTCCGCAGTCGTCTCGCCTTGAGGAGTAACGTAGCGGAAGGCGATTCGATCCTCAGCCTCCAGGCGACGCAACTCGTCCGGCTCGCAGAAGTAATTCCCTTCCATGTGCCCAATCGGCATCTGCAGCACTTCACTTTTTGACAACTGGTTTGTGAACGGACTGTTCGTAGTTTCTACGCGCAGATGAACCTGTTTGCATATGTACTTGAGCCCTGCATTGCGCATCAGCGCCCCAGGGAGCAGACCGGCCTCAGTCAGAATCTGGAAGCCGTTGCAGATGCCAAGCACGAGGCCGCCGCCCTCTGCAAAGCGCTTCACCGATTGCATCACCGGGGAAAAACGCGCAATTGCGCCGGTGCGCAGGTAATCGCCATAGGCAAACCCCCCGGGGACCAGCACTGCATCCACTCCGCCGAGATCCTCAGAGTCGTGCCAGAGGAAGGTGACCGGCTGCTTTGCCACTTCGGCAATCACATGGTACGTATCGTGGTCGCAGTTGGAACCAGGAAAGACCAGAACTCCGAATTTCATGCTTTTAGGTTAACAGTTTCCGGGCACCGGTAATGGCGCGTTTTCCACTCCGGAATCACGCCGGAACGGCTTCCATAATGCTGACCGCCGAGTTTGTCGGAATCACCCGGTTCAATTTGAAGTTGGCCTTTTCGAGGAGAGCGCGGTATTCGTGTTCGCTGCGTTCTTGTCCTGGGGTCAGGGTCAGCATGCTGATATCCAGCATCTTGCCGGGGTTGAACGAATTGCCTTCGGGCAACACGCTTTCAATGATGAGGAGACGGCTGCCTTGCGGCATGGCGCGGTGGCAGTTGGCAAGGATTGTGAGGCATTGTTCCTCGCTCCAATCATGGATAATATGCGACATCATGTAGAGGTCGCAGCCGGTGGGGATGTCCTCGAAGAAGCTGCCGGCGATGAATCCGACCCGATCCGCCATTCCACGCGACTGGATCAATTCCTCGGCGCCAGCCTGATTTTCCGCAAGATCAAACACGATTCCGCTTGGCCCCGGATGACTCGCGAGCACGGTGGTAAGCATGTGCCCCGTAGCTCCGCCGATGTCGGCGATCCTGGCGTAGGGAGCGAAGCTGTAGGCGGCTGCAACGGCTGGCGCATCTGGGAAGTTGAAGCCGATGAGCATGTCGTGAAACCAGGCGGCCTCTTCAGGTACCCCGGTCAGGTAATCGAAGAAGGGCGCGCCAAAATGCTTATCGAACGAGGGCTGCCCGGTCTGAACCGAGTAGAGGAGTTTCGACCAGGGAATGATGAAAAGATCCCCGGTGATGGAGAGGACCGACGTTCGGACCGAGCCGGGTATGTCCGAGCGAAGGGGCTCGGCGAGCGGGGTCATTGAGAATTGGTGGGATTCGTCCTCGCTGAAAATTCCGATTCCTGCGAGAGTACGCAGCAACCGGTAAAGCGCACGGGCGCTGGTCTTGGTGAGGGCCGCGAGCTGCTCCACAGTTTTGGGCCCGTCGGCAAGGTGGTCGGCCAGGCTCAACTGGGCGGCCGCCCGCAGGAGAAACGTGGTGCAGAAGCCGTACGCCATCTGCATAAGTTGGGCTTGCGGCGGCGGCGGCGCTTGAGGGGAAGCTGCTGCTGACATGGCTGCCTTTCGTTTTAAGTCGAGTTGCAAATGTAGCAGGCAAATCACAGACTGTCGATTGATTTTTGACTGGAATTTCTTGAAAAAGACCCCGTAACCCC
>DASRLI010000148.1:0-17153 GCA_035648535.1 Occallatibacter sp.
TGACAATGCAACGCCTCCGAATTACTCGGAGTTCTCCACTGCATTGTTCATCAACCTGCCGTTAGGCTCATAAGCGGTGAGGTTTCCTGGGACAAGTGGGCAGATGGAGTCCGGTGGATGCGGATGATGAATGAATTTGAAGCGCAGGTGTTGAGCGATTTGAGCGTACTGAAGACGCAAATGACCGGTCTTATGGGCGACGGCAATGGCGGACGTATCGCAGAACTGGAGCGGCGCCTTGAGCGCCACGAGCAGAACTGGCAGCGAGCCAAGGGTTTTCTGGCCGCGGCTAGTGTTCTTTTTGCGGTGATTGAAGTCGCTCTCGATGCGTGGCGCCGGCATTGATCGCCGTAGGGAATCGTTCACAAATTTGGAACAAACACTTTCACCTTGGGCTTGCTTTCTGTGGCCTCGTATAATCACCCTTATGAGCGAACAGCCTCTGGTCGGCGTGGTCATGGGCAGCCGGAGCGATTACGAGACACTCTCGGCGGCCGTTGAAATTCTGCGCGCGCTTCAAATTCCGCATGAGGCACGAATCGTAAGTGCGCATCGAACGCCAGATTGGCTATTCCAATACGCAGAAACGGCGCGGGCGCGGGGGCTGCGCGTCATCATTGCCGGAGCCGGCGGCGCGGCACATTTGCCTGGAATGTTGGCGGCCAAAACGCTAGTCCCCGTGTTGGGAGTGCCCGTGGCTGCAACGCAACTGAACGGCATGGATTCGCTTCTGTCGATCGTGCAGATGCCGAAGGGCGTGCCCGTAGGCACACTGGCCATCGGCAAGCCGGGAGCGGCCAATGCCGCATTGCTCGCCGCAGAGATACTGGCCGCGACCGATGCTGCGCTCTATGAACGGCTGGCTGCATGGCGCGCGGCGCGTACCCAGGAAGTGCTCGACCAGAATCTGGAACAGGAGCTGCCGGGGTGAGCGGCGCCTCCAAACCAATCCAACTAGAAAAAGCATCGATCATCCTGCCCGGCGGCCTAGTGGCAATTCTAGGCGGCGGGCAATTGGGACGCATGACGGCCATGGCCGCTCGCACCATGGGCTATCGCGTGCGTGTCATGGACCCCGAGCAGGCCTGCCCGGCAAGCTTCATCGCGGACGAGACCATAGTGGGCCGATGGGATGACGTGGCCGCGGCTCGGCGCCTGGCTACAGGCGCGGATGCGGTAACCCTTGAGATTGAACAGATCGGCGTAGATGCTCTCGCTGCGGTTGCCCAGATTGCACCACTGCGCCCCGGCGTCGAGCCCATCCGCATCATTCAGGACAAAACCCTCCAAAAAAAGTGGCTCGCTGACGCGGGCTTTCCCGTTGGACCGTTTCGCGTGGCGCACAGCGAGGCGGAATTGCATGAAGCTGTTGCTGCGCTGGGGGGACGTGTTTTCTTGAAGATTGGCCGAGGCGGTTACGACGGCCGCGGTCAGGCACGTATTGGACTGGATGCACCGGCAACCGAGGAGGCCATCACTGCTGCGTGGCAAAGCATCGGCGCCCATGCGGCAGTGGTCGAGCAGGCGCTAGACCTGGAGTGCGAAATCAGCGTGATGGCCGCGCGCAATCCGTCAGGCGAAGTGCGTAGCTATCCCGCCGCACGCAATCACCATGAAAACCAGATACTGGCGTGGAGTGTGTTGCCGGCCGGCGTGCCGCGTGAGCTGGAAGTGCGCGCCGAAGCGCTTGCTGCGGCAATTGTCGAACGGTTGGGCTTGGAAGGTCTGCTCTGCGTGGAGATCTTTGTTACAAGGAGCGGTGAGTTACTGGTGAACGAACTCGCGCCGCGCCCGCACAACAGCTATCACCAGAGCGAGCGGGGCTGCGTGACAAGCCAGTTTGAACAGCTTTTGCGCACCGTGTGCAATCTCCCGCTGGGTTCGACAGAGCTGATAACACCGGCAGCGATCGTGAATCTTCTCGGCGAGGTATGGCTCAACGGCAATCCCAACTTTGCAGCGGCCCTGGCTGTTCCTGGCGTGCGCCTTCATCTCTACGAAAAGCACACGCCGCGTGCCGGTAGAAAGATGGGACACTTATCTGCAACAGGGTCAACTCCCGAAGAAGCGCTCGAACGAGTGCTGGATGCGAAACGGCGGCTCTAGCAAGCCCGGAGTTTTCCAGGAATATCCTCGTCTACTCGGCCACGCCAATGGCGACGACTAAATCCACTCATCATTCGGCGCCGTCCGTTCGCCACCCTTATCCCCAGTGTTCACCACGCCACGCGGTTCAATAATTAGTAGTTTAACCTCGTGCTCCGCATAGGGCTTGTGCTCCACGCCTTTGGGGAGGACAAACATCTCCCCCGACGCTACGTGTACCGCGCCGTCGCGAAAATCGAGCCGCAGCTCGCCCTCGAGCACGATAAAAGTCTCATCGGTGTCCTTGTGGTCGTGCCAGATAAAGTCGCCCAGCAGCTTGACTACCTTGAACTGATAATCATTCATCTCTGCGACGACTTTCGGACTCCACTGCTCCGCAAAGAGTCCCAACTTCTGCTGGAAATTGATCGCCACGTAGTTCAAGGATCTGTCCCTCAGCTCGCTTGCGCGCCCTTCTCCCACCGCTTGGGCCTGCGGTTCTGCTGCAATACCTTCTTGCGCAGCCGCAGCGACTTCGGTGTGACCTCGACCATCTCGTCTTCGGCGATGAACTCGATGGCCTGTTCAAGATTCAGAGATCTTACAGGCACCAGCCGAATGGCCTCGTCCGCGCTGGATGCGCGCATGTTGGTCATCTTCTTTTCGCGGACTACATTAACGTCAAGATCGTTGTCCCGCGAGTGCTCGCCGACAATCATGCCCTCGTAAACCTCAACACCCGCACCGGCAAATAAAGTCCCGCGCTCCTGCAGGCTGTTCAGCGAATAAGTCGTCGTCACGCCCTGACGATCGGAGATCAGCGCGCCAGTGGGCCGCTGCGGAATCTCGCCCTGGTAAGGAATGTAACCATCGAACAAAGCATTCATCACGATCGTCCCGCGCGTCTCGGTCAGCATCTCGCTGCGCAAGCCGATGAGCCCGCGGCTTGGCACGCGAAACTCCATGCGTACGCGCCCTGAGCCGTGATTGTGCATCTTCGTCATCTCGCCCTTGCGTGGTCCAAGCTTTTCAATCACCACCCCAGTGTGAATCTCGGGCACGTCGATGGTCAGGTGCTCCACCGGCTCCATGCGCACACCATCCACCATCTTGGTCACGATCTCCGGCCGCCCCGCCATCAGCTCAAAGCTCTCGCGGCGCATCATCTCGATGAGAATCGCAAGTTGCAGTTCTCCGCGGCCCAGCACCTTGAAGCTGTCAGGCGAGCCGGTATCCTCTACGCGAATGCTGACGTTGGTCAGCAGCTCTTTTTCAAGACGTTCACGTAGATTGCGGCTGGTCACGTACTGGCCCTCACGTCCCGCAAATGGCGAATTGTTCACACTGAATTGAATCGCAATCGTTGGCTCGTCAATCACGATCAGTGGCAGCGGCGAAGGATTCTCAACGCTGGTGATCGTCTCGCCGATAGTGATGCCTTCCACGCCCGCCACCGCTACAATATCGCCCATCGTGGTCTCGGTCGTCTCGATCCGCTTGAGGCCCGAAAACGTAAAGAGCTTGGTAATGCGCGTCTTCATCAAGCTGCCATCGCGCTTGGAAATCGTCACATCATCGCCGGCATGCAGTGTCCCTTGGAAAACGCGGCAGATGGCGATGCGGCCGAAATAATCCGAGTAGTCGAGATTCGTAACAAGAATCTGCAATGTGCCTTCCGCGTCACCCGTGGCTGGGGGAATCGTCGACACGATGGTCTCAAAAAGCGGCTGCAAATCCACGCCCGGTTTAGCCGGATCGAGCGTCGCCGTCCCTGCCTTGGCCACCGCATAAAGCACCGGAAAATCCAGTTGGCTTTCGTCCGCATCCAGGTCGATGAACAGATCGTAAATCTCGTTCAACACTTCCTGCGGCCGCGCATCGGGCCGGTCAATTTTGTTAATCACCACGATAGGCAGCAGCTTGGCTTCAAGCGCCTTGGCCAACACGTAGCGCGTCTGAGGCAGCGGCCCCTCGGCCGCATCAACCAGCAGCATCACGCCGTCCACCATCTTCAGCGCGCGCTCCACCTCCCCGCCAAAATCGGCGTGGCCCGGTGTATCCACAATGTTGATCTTGCCGCCTTCAAAAACAATGGCCGTGTTCTTGGCCAGGATGGTGATGCCGCGCTCCCGCTCCAGTTCGTTCGAGTCCATCACCCGATCCGCCACCTGCTCGTTTGCGCGAAAGGTGCCGGACTGCCGCAGCATGGCGTCTACGAGGGTTGTCTTGCCGTGGTCAACATGGGCGATGATGGCGATATTGCGTATCGTCTGGGTCACAGGTACGGTTTTTCCTTATCTTGGGTTCGGCTGCTCGCGCCGTCAGGTTGGGGGACAAAAACACGACAAATCACCGCACAGCGCGGCACTTTCCATTCTACCAGCAGCACGACGACAGCCACGGCATGATTGGCCATATTAGCGCCAGATGCACTGAAACTGCCGCATTCAACGTCAATTAGGTGCCGACGAGCAACATCACCCCTGGTGCGACCCATTCAATCGCAATGCTATGATCAGGCGAGATTTCAGGTCTTTCCCCTCTCAAACCCGGTTGCTCCAGCAGGAAGCTAACGCTGCACAGGAGTCACGCGTTGAACGACGAGAACGTCAACTCTATGCGCCAGGTGCTGTTCGCCAGCATGATCGGCACCACCATCGAGTTCTTCGACTTCTATATCTACGCAACGGCCGCCGTACTCGTCTTTCCCAAATTGTTCTTCCCTGCCACCGATCCAGCTTCTGCCACACTCGCTTCGCTGGCCACCTTTGGTATCGCGTTCCTGGCACGGCCCATCGGCTCGGCTCTCTTCGGCCACTTCGGCGACCGCGTCGGCCGCAAAACCACATTAGTGGTCGCTCTACTCACGATGGGTATCTCCACGGTTACCATCGGCGCACTGCCCACCTATCACACGCTTGGCTTCGGCGCGCCCTTGCTCCTGGCGCTCTGCCGTTTCGGACAGGGGCTTGGCCTTGGCGGAGAGTGGGGTGGGGCAGTGCTGCTTGCAATCGAGAATGCGCCTTTGAAAAGACGCGCATGGTACGGCATGTTCCCGCAACTCGGTGCACCGGTTGGATTCTTCCTCTCTGGCGGCGTCTTCCTCGCGCTCTCCCACTGGCTCACGAATGCACAGTTCTTCGCCTTCGGATGGCGCCTACCGTTCCTTGCCAGCGGCGTGCTCGTGCTTGTCGGCCTCTATGTGCGACTTACCATCACCGAGACCCCCGTCTTCCGCGCCGCTCTCGAACGCAAGGAGCGCGTCAAGGTTCCCATGTTCGACGTTTTTCGCGACCACGCCAAAACGCTCATCATCGGAGTCCTCGTCTGCCTCGCAACATTTGTTCTCTTCTATCTGATGACGGTGTTCGCGCTTTCCTGGGGCACCAGCGCGCTCGGCTACAGCCGCGAAAAGTTTCTCCTCATGCAACTGGTCGACATTGCATTCTTCGCTGTCACCATTCCCATCTCTGCCGTCCTGGCCGAGCGCGGCCGTCGCAGCGCGCTGCTCTGCGTTACGGTCGCCATCGGCGTCTTCGGACTGGTTCTTGCGCCGCTGTTTGCCGCCGGCACCACCCCGGCCATGATCATGATGGCGCTCGGCCTGGCGCTGATGGGCATGACCTACGGCCCGCTCGGCACTGTGCTCTCTGAGCTTTTCCCCACCACAGTGCGTTATACGGGCAGTTCGCTCGCCTTCAACTTCGCCGGCATCTTCGGCGCATCGCTGGCACCTTATATCGCCACTTGGCTAGCAAAGAATTACGGCCTGCAATACGTCGGCTACTATCTCTCCACGGCAGCCCTGATCTCGCTTTGCGGCCTGCTCATGATGCGCGAAACAAAAGACGACGACCTGACTACCTCGAACCTCTGATAGCTCCGCCGATTCAGAGAACACTGCGCAGGTGTCGCCGGGTCAGATCGAAGAGCCGCAGGAGACGCGCCGATCGTTCGGCAATAGACTCGCTGGACGCCAGCATCTCCATTGATCTCCCTGCACCTCGCACAACTTGTCTGATAACATGATTTGTTCGCGCAAGGGCCATGTCCGGCGCACCGCGGGCGGAAAGAGGTCACACCATGAAGCGTCGCGAGTTTCTGCTGGGTTCAACCGCCGGTGCAGTCACTACGCTGGTTGCCAACGCGCAGCCTTTCCGCACTCCAGGCGATCTGTTCTTCGACTTCCAGCGCAGCAACGGGCCCTTGGTCATCGACGAAGTGGAACTGTTGGAACTTGAAGGCCATCACATGATGGACACCGGTATCAATAATCAATACCAGGTGAAAGGCGAGTACATATACGACGACATGCGCCCGCCGGAGTACGTTGAGCATCCCGGCCAGATCGAGAATCTCCCCGTACGCTGGAGCTACCTGAGACTGCGCACGAAACAGGGCCTCGAAGGCATTTTCGGACCCATCGATTGGGATGCACCCACCGTCCTGCGCCACAATTTCCGGCGCTTCCTCCTCGGACGCGATGCACTTGCCCACGAAACTCTGTGGGACGAGCTCTATCGTGCCGTTCCCTTCTCCCGCAGCGGCGCTCACTGCATGGCGCTCAGCGCAATCGACAACGCACTGTGGGACCTGCGTGCAAAATACTACGGCGTTCCTGTGTACAAGCTTCTCGGTGGGCACAGCCGCGAATCCGTCGAGGCCTACGCCAGCAGTTGGATGTACTCGCTGGAACCAAACGCCTTGCGCAAACAAGCCACAATCAACAAGCAGAATGGCTACAGCAAGCAGAAATGGTTCCTCGCCTATGGTCCAGGCTCCGGCGAAGTAGGCATGAAGAAGAATGTCGAGACAGTGCGAATTCTCCGCGAAACCGTCGGGGATGACGACAATCTGATGTTTGACGCCTACAACGGCTGGACGCTCAGTTATGCGCTGGAGTGGGCGCGGCGCGTCGAGCAGTACCATCCGCGCTGGATCGAGGAGATCGTGGCCACAGACAAGCTCGACGCGTTCATCGCTTTCCGGCGCGGCAGCAACATTCCCGTCGCCACGGGCGAGCACTTGTTCGGCCGCTGGGAAGTGGAGAAGTTTCTTCAGGCCGGCGCAATCTCCGTCATCCAGACCGACCCAGACTGGTGCGGCGGCATCTCTGAGCTGGTCAAGATTGGCACGCTGGCGTCTGTCTACGACATTCCCGTAGTGCCGCACGGCCATGGCGTCTACGCATCGATGCACACCATCTTCAGCCAGTCACTGGAAACCTTCCCCTGTGCGGAGTATTTGCTCGCGCCAATGCGAATGCCCACCTGGTACTACTTCGAAAAGCATCCGCCCGTTCCGGTCAATGCCCACTTCGCTCTACCCACAGGCGTTGGTTTCAACGTCGAGTTCGACCCGGCGAAGATTGAGAAACAGACGGTTATTACAGGTAACTAGGAGTCTGTCTCACGGATATGCGTCGCCAGGTTTCGCGAAGTGCGGTTTGTCCGGTACACTTGCCGCAAATGCGAAATCCCGCTGTTCACTCAACCATCGCTTCCTGCCGCAGGGCCCAGCCCTTCTTCTTGTTCAACCTGCTGCTCTCCTTTTGCGCACTGGCGCTTCTATTCGTTTCGGCTCCGCAGCCGGCCCACGCGCAGTCCAAAGCACCAGGCCATCTCCTCATCTACTCCATCGACGTCGAAGGCGGCCAGTCCACACTCCTCGTCGCCCCATCCGGGGCTTCGCTGCTCGTCGATACCGGCTGGCCCAATCACGACGGCCGCGACGCCGTTCGCATCCAGGCAGCAATGAAAGACGCCGGCATTACGCGCATCGACCACGTGTTCATTACCCACTACCACACCGATCACGTAGGTGGCGTGCCGGAGCTCGTCAAGCGCGTTCCCGTCGGCGAGTTCATCGACCATGGCCCCAACCAGGAGGACTCCGATGTCACGCGTCACGATTTTGCCGCGTATCTGAAGGCCATTGAAGGCAAGCCACGACGCAGCATTCGTCCCGGCGACGTCATCCAGATTCCCGGCCTCAGCGTCATCGTCCTCGCTGCCGACGGCGAACACATTGCCGCAGTCCCCGGCTTCAACCCCCAACCCAACTCCCTTTGTGCCAGCGAACGTCCGTGGGCCGCCGATCCCAGCGAAAACGCCCGCTCAGCCGGCATCCTCGTCACCTTCGGCAAGTTCCGCTTCCTCGATCTCGGCGACCTGACCGGTGCAAAAGAGGTTGCACTCGTGTGCCCCAACAACCCCATCCCTCCGATCGACCTTTATCTGGTCAACCATCACGGCATGAATCTCTCCAACTCCCGCGCCCTCGTTGATCCCATTCATCCGCGCGTGGCCATCATGAACAACGGCCCGCACAAGGCCGGAATGCCCGAGGCATGGCAAACTGTCCATGACAGCCCCGGCATGGATGACCTATATATGGTGCACACCGCTGAAGGTTCCGACGCCGCCCACAACAGCCCCGAGGCCCTTATCGCGAATCCAAAAGGCAGCGTGATCGATGGCGCTTACTTCAAAGTCGTCGCATCGCCCACCGGCAGCTTCTCCGTCACCAACTCGCGCACCGGCCAAACCAAGGAGTACCCGCACAAATAAGCGATTCTAATCCCCCGAGCACGATTCCGGCCCTGAGGAAATCCCTGCGCCGAAAGATCTATAATCGCTGGCGCACCAGGAACGCCCTGGCAAGACGCATTGAAATGGGCGCTCTGAAAAAGGGAGGAAAATTCTATGTCTTCTTCGCGCCGGGAATTTATCGCCGGCCTGGGAGCCGCGGGTGCGTTGGCAGCAATGCCGCGCCCTGCTCGCGCCAGCCTCGCCAGCCCACTCTATCCGCCCTTGAATCTGGCAGCTTTTGATGTGCCTGTGCACAAGGGCGACCCCTTTGTTCGCGCCGGTTGCTCGGCCATCACATGGAGCGACAACGCAGAACAGGCCATCGGCGATATCTCGGCCGACGGCTTTGCTGGCATCCAGTTGCGCGCGCCCACGCTCGACCAGTATCCCGATCCGCACGTCCTCCGCGACCTGCTTGCCACGCACAAGCTCACCTTTGTTGCCTTGTCCAGCGGCTCGGCCTCCATCGATCCGGCCGTGCGCAAGTCGCAACTTGAAACCCACGTCAAGCACGCGCAGTATGTCCACGAGGCGGGCGGCCATTTTCTGCAACTCGTCGCTTCCAGCGCCACGCCCACGCAGACCTTCACCGCAGCGGAGTACAAGCTGCAGGGCGAAGTGCTCTCAGAGATCGGCAAGCGCACTGCCGACTACGGCATCAAGCTCGGCTTGCACAATCACATGAATACGGTCGGCCAGCCGCCCGAAGCCGTTGACGCCATCCTCGCAGCAGCCGATCCGAACTACCTGTTCCTCGAACTCGACGTTGCCCACTATCTGCAGGGCGGCGGAGACCCTGCGGCAGCCATTCGCAAATACGGCCGCAGGATCCTCTTCATGCACTTCAAGGACGTGAAGAAGTCCGACAACAAGAGTGGTTACGAGTGGGTCGAACTCGGCAACGGCCGCGTCGATTTTCCCGCCGTCTTTGCCGCGCTCCACGAAATCAACTTCCGCGGCTGGGGCATCGTTGAGTTGGATCGCGTGCCCACCGGCGAAACTCTTTCGCCCAAAGACGCCAATGCCGCCAGCCTGCGCTTTCTGCGCGAGAAATTCGGGGTGCAAGCATGAGTTGTCCTTTCCGTCTCGCCGTTATCAATGATGAAATCTCGGCGGATTTCGATCACGCATGTTCAGTTGCCGCCAACGACTTCGGCCTCAGTTGGATCGAGCTCCGCAGCATGTGGAACAAGAACGTCACTGAGCTCAACGCAGAAGAAGTCGACAAGTCCCGCCAGATCCTCGAGAAGTACAAGCTGCGCGTCACCGACATTGCCAGCCCGCTCTTCAAGGTCAACTGGCCCGGCGCGCCGCAATCGAAGGAGGGACCCCGCCGCGATCAGTTCCACGCGGACTTCGACTTCAAGCAGCAGGACAAGGTACTCGAACGCAGCATCGAGCTCTGCAAGGCATTCCAGACAGACCGCATCCGCTGCTTCGACTTCTGGCGTCTCGATGACCAGAAGCCCTATCGCGATGCCATCAATGAAAAGCTCAGCGATGCCGCCCGCACCTGCGCGAAGCACAACATCGTCCTGGTTCTTGAAAACGAAATGGCCTGTAACACCGGCAGCGGCCCCGAGGCGATTGCAGTGCTCAAGGCCGTGCGCGAGCCCAACTTGATGCTCAACTGGGATCCCGGCAACTCCGCCACTTTCGCCGGCGACACGCCCTACCCCGACGACTACAAGGCGCTGCCCAAGCATCGCATCGGCCACTGCCACTGCAAAGACACCATCCGCAAGCCCGACGGCAAATTCGAGTGGGCGCCGGTCGGCGGAGGGATCATCGACTGGGTCGGCCAGTTCAAAGCCCTCCAGCGCGATGGCTATCACTTTGCCGTGAGCCTTGAGACCCACTGGCATGGCGGCAAACCGCAGCCCGGCAGCACCATGGGCGTACCGGAAGCCTCCACCCGCGCCAGCATGAAAGGCCTGAAAGAAGCCCTCGCCAAAGCCGGAGCCGCCTGCTAGCGAGGCGCTTCCACAAATGCTCCGTGCCCCATCCTTGCCACGCTTTTGTGGCAAGGGTGGGATATCACGAATGCCAATCCGCATCGGGTGACAGGCTACAACTTACAATCCATCCATTTTCATTCTCTGAGGAGAACTTATGAATCGCCGCAATTTTCTAAGTAACGCCGGCATCGGCGCCATCGCAATGGCCGCCATGCCCTCCATGCGCGCTCTTGGCGCCAACGACCGCATCCGCATCGGCCTCATCGGCGCTGGCGACCGCGGCATGCAGGATCTCGACGAAGCTCTCAAGCAGCCCAACATCGAGTGCGTGGCCGTCGCAGACACTTACTCCCGCCGCCGTGACTTCGCCAAATCCAAAGTTCCCGGCATTGAAACCTACGACGACCCCATGCGCCTGCTCGAACGCAAGGACATTGACGCCGTCATCAACGCCACGCCGATGCACCTCCACGCCAAGTACTTTGTCGCCGCGCTTGCGGCTGGTAAAGACCTCTACAGCGAAAAAACCATGACCTGGAACATTCCGCAGACCGTCGAGTGCCAAAAAGCCGCCAAAGCTTCCAAGCAGGTCATCCAGATCGGCGTCCAGCACGTAAGCTCCGGCGGCATGGCCGACGCCAGGGATTGGATCGCGAAGGGCCATCTCGGCAAAATCACCATGGTCGAGTCGTGGATCTCGCGCAACACGCCCCGCGGTCACGGTCAGTGGGTTCGCCCCCTCCCCGACGACTGCGATCTCCAGCACGTCAACTGGAAGCTCTTCCTCGATGGTCGCCCCGAGCCCAAATTCGACGCCAACAAGTACATCAACTGGCGTCTCTTCTGGCAGTTTTCCGGCGGCAACGTCACCGAAAATATGGTTCACCAGAATGCCTGGATCACCTCGGCGCTCGGCCTCGAACTGCCCATCGCCGCGGTCATGACTGGTGGGGTCTTCTCCGAACAGGACGGCCGCCAGGTCCCCGACACCTTCAACGTTACCCTCGAATACCCCGGCATGATCGTCGTCTGGCAGTCCACATTCTCAAACTCTCACTTTGCCCTCGGCGAGCGCGTCCTCGGCTCGCACGGCACCATCGAGAGCATCAACTTCGGCCCCTCGACCTTCTGGCCTGAAAAAGCCAACAACCCCGGCGTTGAAACCATGCAGGGCACCAGCAAGGGCGTCAACCACATGGCAAACTGGTTCGAGTGCATCCGCAGCCGCAGCCAGGCCACCAACGCACCCATCGAAGTCGGCTACCGCACCGCCATCGCCGGCCACATGGCCAACCTCTCCTACCGCCGCAAGCAGCGCGTAACGCTGGAAGAAGCCATGGCCGCCCCGGCGTCGGCCTGGATGTAACTCAACCGATGAGGCCGGCGTCCTGAACGAGTCGAAGTACCTGCGTTTCAGGATGACGGCGATCCACAGAAGTCCCGTGCCCCATCCGTTCCGCTTTTTCCCGCGGAAAGGGTGGGACACCACGACCTTCAATTCGCAAGCGTCCGAACCACCAGCCAAAGAAAATCGCAGTTCCAGATCATCCCACAAACGTCTTGGATTTTGATTTAGTGGCTTCCCCAGCGCGCCCTCAATCCAACCGAGTCAAGTAAGCCTCGCCCTCGCTGGGCTGAATGTGCTGCGCAATGTACTCCGCCATCTGGCGATCGTCGCCCCCGGGACGAATCCGCACCCAGTAGCTCTTCTCGCCCGGAAACTCGATCACGTTGGCATCGGTGTATCTGCGCAGCAGCTGTTCCTTCAGCTTGATTGCGTCGCGCTCGCTGTGGAATGCCCCAATCTGCACGCACCAGCGGCCGCCCGTGTAGATCGGCTTCGGCGTCTTGTATACATCCAGTCGCACAGTCGCCAGGCCGGCCCGGTAAACGCCCGTGGCCTTGGCGGCAGCGATCGTCAAATCCAGAAACCTGCCGTCCACAAACGGACCGCGGTCGGTGATGCGCATGGCGCTCGATTGTCCGGTCTTCAGATTCGTCACCACCACCAGCGAACCCATCGGCAGCGTGCGATGCGCCGCCGTCATCGCGTAGTCGTCGAAAACCTGGCCGTTAGCAGCTTTGCGTCCCGCATAGGGCGCCGTATACCAGGTGGCCAGACCTTCCTCGGTCAGAATTGGCCTGTGCGTCACCACATACTGGAGGTCCTCTGTGCTCACCCCGCCCGGAGGGACCGGCGTTATCGGAATCCGCGCCGGAGCCGTCGCCTGTGGCATAGGAGCATAAGCCGGCTGATTGTAAGGCGCCAGTTCGCTCGGCAGAGGAGCAAGTGCCACCTTCCTGTGGTGCCCGCAACCAGCGACGGCCAGCAGCACCAGTGCCGAGCCGGCAAGGTTGCCGGCTTCCCTCAGTAGTCGATTCGCAATCATCAGGAGCGCGGATCCTTGGGCTGGTTGGGAGGCGGGTTGTGGGACTGATCAATTCGGTCCGCGAGATTGCGCAGAGTTTCGGCAACGGTCCGCATGGCAGATATCGACTCCCTGCGCACCTGCGGAATCACCGCGTCGTTCACATAGGCGATCGTATGGCGCAGTTCCATCTCGATCAGCTCAACAGCTTCTTCGATGCGCCGGCCCACGCCGCCAGCCCCCGGTCCCGGAGGAGGATAAGTGTTCATGAAAAGCGACCTTTGCTGGTTACCAACTGCAGGTAGCCTCTCCCAAGTCTGCTGGACACGCCGCGGCGCGTCAATCCCCTTCGCCCCAAAGGTGCCGCAAAGATCAATACAGATGCGGGTTTCCCCAATGCCTCTCCCATCCGCGAATTCCCGGCTTTCGTCGAATCCGCCCCATGTGACTTTTTCCTGCAAACCTGCGTCAGACTGTTAAGGCATACGCCGAACGCGATTCGTTCAGCGCAAATTCCGACCGATACTTCCGCTTGCCCCTTTGATTTTGCATCAAATAAATGTGCAGCTTGAACCTATGCTCGTGAGGGTCCGGTTGTTGCAAAGCAGTCCACCCCATCACCACAAAACCGGATGCACCGCCGGCAAGCGGAGATGCCCGCTGCTGGCTCGGCTTCTCGCCCCAATGCTGCTCGTGGCGCTGGTCCTTTTGCCTGCATTTCCCAACTGCGCCGGCCAGGCTGGGACCACCAAACCGGCGTTGGCTGTCCCTGAAGCTCCGCAACCCCAGCTCCCGCCCAACCCCAAAACTCAGAGTGCAGCACCCTGTCAGCTAAAGAGGGATGCCACCGCAATAGTCCAGGCGGGAGCCGCGGGGGCAATGGCTTCCGATCCCGCCAATCCAGTCATAAGCCCTACCCTGCAGCCCGAAGCCTGCCCGCCGCTAGCCCCCTTGATTGACTGGTACGCCCGCTTCATCAACGGCCCGCAGGTAAAGGCGCTCAGCCCAAAAGAGAAGGCCCGGCTTGCCGTCCGAAATCTTCTCGACCCCTTCAATGGGATTACCATCCTCGGCAACTCCGCCATTTTCGTGGGCGCCAACGCTCACTCCGCCTACGGCCCTGGAATGGCCGGCTTTGGTCGGAACGTCGGCGTCAGCTTCACCCAGGACATGACCGGCGAATTCTTCGGCACCTTTCTCATCCCCTCCATCGTCCATCAGGACCCCCACTACCACCGCATGCCGGATTCAAGCGTCAAGCGCAGAATCGCCCATGCCATCTACGAGGTCGTATGGACCCAGGGAGACAACGGCAATGGAATGCCGAATTACGCCAACCTTGTTGGCTTTGCCATCGACGACGCAATCGGCAATCTCTATGTCCCCGGCCAACATACCGATCTGCCTTCCAGCGCATCCCGCTACGCCATTGGCCTCGCCACCGCCCCTATCGATAACTTCATCACCGAGTTCCTGCCCGACGTAGCCCGCCGCATCCATGTTCGAGTCGTCCTCGTCCAGCGCATCATCAACCAGGTAGCCACATCGGAAAGCGGAAGACCATAAATGCGGAGCTGCCCAACTGCCTCCGGATTCCGACTAGTTCACCGTCAATGAAAATGTGGCAGATTGTTGAAGTGTCCCCGATGTCGCCGCCACTGTAACCGTTGAAGTGATTGGCGTCTTTCCGCCACCGCCGCTCCCAGCACTCCCGCCTCCACTGCAGGCTGTAATCGTACTCAGCACAATCATTGCGATTGCAACCAGAATCCCGGCACGCCATGGGCGCCGTTTCCCCACCAGCAGCAACACTCCTCCGGCAAGAACGGTTGTCGGGAAGAGGTTTTCCAAATCAGGACGCCCGGCGTGGGCAAGCGTGCCGGCTGTGACCGTAAGCTTTGTCGTCACCGCTGCGCCTGATGGTGTCACCGTCGCAGGGCTGAACGAGCAGCTCGCTCCCGCCGGCAGTCCGCTGCATGCAAAACTCACCGCAGAGTTGAATCCCCCCTGCGGAGTGACCGTCAGCGTCAGGTTTCCCGCGCTGCCCGAGCTCACACTTAGCGAGTTTTGCGAAACGCTGAATGCAAATGTCGGCGGAGAAACCAACTGATACTCCCACAGGTCATTCAAGTTTCCATAACTGCCGCTTGTATCGAAGCCCGCTCCGCCCAAAAGCCACAGATTGCCGCTTAAGTCCGTCCAACTGTTCGAGCCATCGCGCGATCCGGGAAAGTTCGAAGACGACGCTACTCCCTCCGTTCCATAGACTCCGGCCCACCCGCGCAGGAACTGCTGATGCACGACGGAGGGCGAACATTCTTGCCTCCAAACCACGTCCATTCGCCCGTTGCCGGGTTGAACTCCCACAGATCGTCAAGCAGGCTCATCGAAGATTCTGTTGCCCAACCCCATCCGCCAAAAAGCCACAGATTTCCCTGGCGGTCGATCCAACTCAGCAGGCTGTCCCGGCTCCCGGGATTATTGCCTGAGGCCGGAGTGTTCAGTGTTCCGTACACTCCGGGCCAACCGCAATAGCCTCCAACTCCAGGTGTGCTGCACGGTCCTTCAGTGCTGCTTCCCGCCACCCATGTCCACTGCAGAGTGGAGGTATTGAACTCCCAAAGGTCGTTATAAAACTCGCTTCGAAACGACGGATCGTACCCAGCTCCCCCAAACAGCCACAAATTGTCGTTTTGATCCACCCCAAATCCCACCAGCTCCCGGTTGCCGGGTGAATTTGTCGCGGCAGCCACACCTCTGGTGCCGTAAACACCTTGCTGTCCGCTATTCCCCGCTACGCTGCTACCGCCCATCCAGGTCCATTGCAACGTGGTCAAATCCAGCCGCCAAAGATCGTTAAGGTAACTCCAGCTCCCCGTCGAATCAACGCCATCGCCCGCAAACAGCCAGACATATCCTTTGCTGTCGACCACCGATGCGGGGTACGCCCTTGCCCCCGGAATATTAGCCGCCGCTGGTGTACCGAGTGTGCCGTATGTTCCGCGCTGGCCCGCAACCTTGCTTCCGCCCATCCAGGCCCACTGCCCGCTCGATGGGCTGAACTTCCAAAGGTCGTTCATTTCGCCAAGGCTGCCGGCCGAGTCGAAGCCCTGTCTACCGAACAGCCACACGTTCCCGTCACGGTCCGACCAGCCCGCGGCCTCAACTCTGCGCCCGGGAAATTCGAAGACGACGCAACCCCGAGCGTTCCGTAAACGCCGGAGTACCCGCAATGCTGTTGCGTCTGGCAGCTCGCCGGAGCTGTGCTGTTTCCGCTCACCTCAGTCCATGTTTTCGAGGCTGGATTGAATTCCCAAAGGTCGTTCAAGAACGATGTTGTGAATCCGTTGGTAATCCAGCCGCCATAGAACCAAAAGCTGCCGCTGCGATCCGTCCAGCTGGTTGTATCGTTTCGGCCGCCGGGCACGCCGGATGTTGGCTGATTTGCCGATGAACTTCCGCCAATCCAGATCCACTGGTTTGTCTGGCCATAAGCCGTTGCGCCCAATGACAAAAGAATCAACCCGAGCACCGCTCCATGCAAAATTCGCAGCGATCGCCGAAAGGCTTTTCGATTCATTGGCTTATTCAGGCCGGCAGATTGGAAAGAACGACATTCGGCGTTTTCTCTCATTTAGACCCCTGCAACAATAGTCCAGATCGCTCAAACAAATCCAACCCAGATTCAAGAGGACTTACCTATCTAATAATTCAGAATCAATTGAAACATCAAAAGCCAGAAAATATTAAGCAATCGCTCCGCGTTTTGAGCAAATTGCTCGCAACCGCGCCCGCCCCTTACAGGACTCAAGTTTGTCACTAACGTATTGGCATTCCAATGCTTTAGCCTAATTTCCGTTCACTGCTGTCAAATCCCCGTTCAGGGGTCAATTCCGCCGTTCGCTGCACCCTTGTTGGGTTGACCGGGCCCCCCGGTTACCCTAGCAATGAATTTTCAGCCTCCGGATTCCCTCCGGAAACTCCAGTACAGGGCCGGGTAAGCGCAGAATGCCGTCGGCTACTTCAATTGAGGAGACTGCACTAATTATGTCCAAAGCGATTAAATACGCCGAGAAAGCAGCCGTATACGCCGCCAAGGGAGCCTGGGTGGTTTTCGAGAAGCTGAACCGCATCAGCCCCAACGCCGCCTT